>CAYHHL010000031.1:0-18349 GCA_964356325.1 uncultured Enterobacteriaceae bacterium
CTCCCTCCCCCCCCCCTCCCCCCCCCGCCCCGCACTACCAGGCCGCGATCCCCCGGCAAAGACCCCGCCCGACTCGTCCAGCGATCACAGGATCGCCACGCCCAACGCTCAGGGCGCGCCCAAGGGCGGACTTGCCCCCGGCCATCGCCAGATCAGCGGCTTTGACTGTCCCGCCCCGCCACGATTTTGCCGCCCAGTCTCGCACCTTTACCTTGACGCGCGCTCGCGCCACGGCCTACTGTCCGCCCGCCTCGCACCCGACGCCTGGCCCCGAGCGTGACTATGACTGCTGGCCTCGCCCCTCGTCCCGTAACGGCTTCCGCTGCCTCGAAGACCGCTCTGGAGCGCATCCTCGCCGCCTATCGGCTGGCCGCGGTGACCGAGCGCGAGAAGGGCACGTACTTCGAAGAGCTGATCGTCTGCTACCTGCGCAACGAGGCGACGTACAAGGATCTCTACAGCGAGATCTGGACCTACGCCGATTGGGCGCAGTCGCGGGGCATCGACAAGCGCGACACCGGCATCGACCTGGTCGCCAAGACCCACGGCACCGACGAGTTCCACGCCATCCAGTGCAAGTTCTACGGCGAATTCCATGTCGTGCAGAAGGGCGACATCGACAGCTTCTTCACCGCCTCGGGCAAGAAGCCGTTTGCCCACCGCGTCATCGTGACCACGGCGAGCAAGTGGTCCGAGCACGCCAACGACGCGCTGCAAGATCAGCAGCCGCCGGTCAGCAAGATCGACCTGTTGGATCTGGAGAACAGCCAGATCGACTGGGCGAAGTACCAGCCCAAGCATGATCCTGTCCTGAAGCAGAAGAAGGCTTTGCGCCCGCACCAGAGCCGCGCCCTGGCCGCCACTGTCACCGGGCTTGCCAGCGCCGACCGGGGCAAGCTGATCATGGCTTGCGGCACGGGCAAGACCTTCGCCAGCCTGAAGATCGCCGAGACGCTCGCAGGCCCGGGCAAGCGCGTGCTGTTCCTGGTGCCGAGCCTGTCGCTGCTGTCGCAGACGCTGACCGAGTGGACGCAGGAGAGCGTCACGCCCTTGCACAGCTTCGCGGTCTGTTCGGACAGCGACGTCGGCAACAAGCGCAAGAAGGACGACGACATCGTCCAGACCTTCACCCACGAGTTGCGCTATCCGGCGACCACGCAACCGGTGCGGCTCGCCGTGGAGATGGCCAAACGCTACGACGCTTTGCACATGAGCGTGGTGTTCAGCACCTACCACTCGATCCAGGTCATCAGCGAGGCCCAGCACCAGCATGGCCTGCCGGCGTTCGACCTCATCGTCTGCGACGAGGCGCACCGCACCACCGGCGCCACGTTCGACAACGAGGAGGAGAGCGCGTTCGTCCGCGTGCACGACGTCGAGTTCATCCGCGCCGCCAAGCGCATCTACATGACCGCGACGCCGCGCATCTTCGCCGACATGGCCAAGGCGATGGCCGAGAAGGACAACGTCGCCCTGTGCTCGATGGACGACGAGGCGCTGTACGGCAAGGAACTGTACGTCCTGACGTTCAGCGAGGCGGTGAAGGCGCAGTTGCTGGTCGACTACAAGGTGCTGGTGCTCGCGATTGACGAGCGGCACATCCGCAGCAAGCTGCAGAACCTGTTCAAGGACGAGAACAACCAGCTCAAGGTCGAGGATGCCAGCAAGATCATCGGCTGCTGGAAGGCGCTGAGCAAGCAGGACACCGCCGAGGACCTGGGCGACGATGCCGAACCGATGCGCCGCGCGGTGGCGTTCTGCCAGGTCATCGAGTACCTGCCCAACGGCAAGACGCACAAGGTCAGTTCCAAGAAGATCGCGGACATCTTCAATGCCGTGGTCGAGGAGTACAAGGCCAACAATCCCGACGACGACAGCCCGGCGTGCAAGCTGGAGTGCGAGGCGCGGCACGTCGATGGCAGCATGACCGCGTCGGTCAAGGAAGAGCGGCTGGCCTGGTTGAAGTCGGACTTGCCCGCGGACACCTGCCGCATCCTGAGCAACGTGCGCTGCCTGTCCGAAGGCGTCGACGTGCCGGCGTTGGATGCCGTGCTGTTCCTGACGCCGCGCAACTCGCCAATCGACGTGGTGCAGTCGGTGGGCCGGGTGATGCGCCAGACGCCGGACCGCAAGAAGAAACGCGGCTACATCATCCTGCCGGTGGTGATTCCGGCCGGCGTGGCGCCCGATGAAGCGCTGAACGACAACAAGACCTACCGAGTGGTGTGGCAGGTGCTGCAGGCGTTGCGTTCGCACGACGACCGCTTCGATGCGATGGTCAATAAGCTCGACCTCATCGGCAAGGATACCAGCCGGATGGAGATCGTCGCCGTCACCGACAAGGTCCAGCGCCGGACCGAGAAGTCGGCGAGCAAGGGCGGTGCGGGCCACGGCACCGATCTGCTGGGCAAGACCGCGGCCAAGCCGGCGCCCACTGCGGCGCAGATCCTGGCGCCGCTGGTGTTCGACATCGGCGAGTTGGAGCGGGCGATCTATGCCAAGGTCGTGCAGAAGTGCGGCAACCGCCGGCATTGGGAGGACTGGGCCAACGACATCGCCAAGATCGCGCGCACCCACATCGCGAGCATCACGGCGATCGTCGAGACGCCCGGCAATACCAAGGAGCGCGATGCGTTCAAGGCCTTTGCCAACGAACTGCGCGACGACCTGAACGACAGCATCACCGATGCCGAGGTGGTCGAGATGCTCGCCCAGCACTTGATCACCAAGCCGGTGTTCGATGCGCTGTTCGCCGACCACAGCTTTGCCTCGCACAACCCGATTTCCATGGCGATGCAGGGCGTGCTCGAAGTGCTGCAGGAGCACCGGCTGGAGCAGGAAGCCGACACGCTGCAACGGTTCTACGACAGCGTGAAGCAGCGCGCCGCGGACATCCCCAACGTCGAGGGCAAGCAGAAGATCATCGTCGAGCTGTACGACAAGTTCTTCCGCAACGCGTTTCCGCGCATGACCGAGCGGCTGGGCATCGTCTACACGCCGGTGGAGATCGTGGATTTCATCATCCACAGCGTCGAGCACATCCTGCGCACGGAGTTCGGCCAGAGCCTGGGCAGCGAGGGCGTGCACATCCTGGATCCGTTCACCGGCACGGGGACGTTCATCACCCGGCTGATGCAGAGCGGGTTGATCAGCAAGGAGCAGCTGCGCAAGAAGTACCAGGGCGAGATCCACGCCAACGAGATCGTGCTGCTGGCGTACTACATCGCGGCGGTGAACATCGAGGCGGTGTACCACAGCGTGGTCGGTGGCGAGTACGTGCCGTTCGAGGGGATCTGCCTGACGGATACGTTTCAGTTGTACGAGAAGGGCGACATGATCAGCGAGTTGCTGGTGGATAACAGCGCTCGGCGGGTTCGGCAGAAGGCGTTGGACATTCGGGTGATCATGGGGAATCCGCCGTATTCGGTCGGACAGGACGACGATAACGACGCTGGCGCAAACGTGGCCTACCCTTCGTTGGACAAACGGCTCCAGGCCACGTACGTCAAACTTTCGAGCGGCAATCCGCGGAGCCTATACAACAGCTACATTCGCGCACTACGCTGGGCGACGGACCGAATTGGTGATCGGGGCGTCATCGGCTTCGTCACCAACGCGGGATTCGTCGACAGCAAGGCAGCAGACGGCCTCCGCAAATGTCTTGCGCAGGAATTCACCGACATCTACGTGTTCCACTTGCGCGGGAATGCGCGCACGTCGGGCGAGCAGCGCCGTAAGGAGAAGGACAACGTTTTCGGTGGCGGGGCTCGCACGCCTATCGCCATCAACCTGCTGGTCAAGAACCCAAATGCCGCAGCGCATGGCCGAATATTCTTTCACGACATTGGTGACTACCTGACCCGCGAGCAAAAGTTCGAAAGAATCCGCGGTTTCACCGATATCGCTGGACTCGCCTCGGCTGGCGTTTGGCACCAAGTCTTTCCAGATGCCCACGGCGACTGGCTTGACCAACGAGACGACAGCTTTGGCGCGTTCGTCTCGATGGGAGACAAGAAGAATGCGACAAGCATGAACCTGTTCGCCAGCTACACCAACGGCGTCAAGACGAATCGCGATCCGTGGGTGTACAACGCGTCCAAGCGCGCTGCGGCAGCCAACATGCATGGAATGATCGAGTTCTACAACGCTTGCGTGGCAGCGCCGACGCGGGCAGACGTGAATGACAGCAACAGAATCAGCTGGTCCTGGGTGCTGCGCAGCCGTTTTGAACGCCGTCAATCGGGAACCTTCTCTGAACGCTGCTTGATTCGCTCGCTCTATCGGCCGTTTGACGCTCGATGGCTGTACTATGATGGCTTCTTCGTCGAAAACCGTTATCAGATGCCGAAGCTCTTCCCTGAGGGCGAAGAAGAAAACCTCGCCATCGGGGTCACTGCGCCGGGCACACCAGGTGGGTTCGCTGTGCTGATTTGCAACGCCGTCCCCAGCCTGCACGCAGTTGATATGGGTGGCTCGCAGTACTTCCCCCTCTACCTTTACGACACCGCCGAACCCACCGAAACGCCCGCGCGACCGCAATCCGGCTTCTCCTTCGACGCCCCAGCCGCCAAACCCGCCGGCCCGAAGCGCCGCGACGCCATCACCGACGCCGGCCTCGGCCACTTCCAAGCCGCCTACCCCGGCGAAACCCTGACCAAGGAAGACCTCTTCTACTACGTCTACGGCCTGCTGCACTCGCCCGACTACCGCGAGCGCTACGCCGACAACCTCAGCAAGGAACTGCCGCGCATCCCATGCGTGAAGACCGCCGCGGACTTCTGGGCGTTCAGCAAGGCAGGCAGGGCGCTTGCCGAGTGGCACCTGAACTACGAGACCGTGACGCCGTATCCGGCGACCGTCGTCCCGGACCCCGCGAAGCTGACCGACGCCGAGTGCCGCGTCGAGAAGATGAAGTACGGCAAGCTCGGCGCGGGCGAGAAGGGCAGCAAGGACAAGGACCTGAGCACGCTGCACTACAACGCGCGGATTACGGTGACCGGGATTCCGGTGGAAGCGTACGAGTACGTGGTGAACGGCAAGCCGGCGCTGGATTGGGTGGTCGAGCGGCAGTGCGTGAAGACGGATAAGGACAGCGGGATTGTGAACGATGCGAACGACTGGGCGGTGGAGACGATGGGGAATGCGCGGTATCCGTTGGAGTTGTTCTTGCGGGTGGTTACGGTGAGCTTGGAGACGATGAAGATTGTGAAGGCGTTGCCGGTGTTGGATATTTGAGCGGGCGAGAACCGCGAGGCTGTCAGGATCGAACTTTTTTCGAATGCGCCGGCAGATTCTGGATGCTCGCGAGCATCTCCTTGTGAAGGTGGTCGGCGGCAATGGTGCTGCCCGGTCGCCAGAATGCAAAGCATAAGGAGAATCCGTCATGGCTGAGACCCTGAAACCTGGACAGACCGCCCCGAAGTCGGGCCAGTACACCGAAGTGGGACCTCGCGGCGGCCAGCCCGGCCGCGAAGTCACGGTGCCGGCCGGACGGCCGCTGCCGCCGACCACCGCGCCCAACAAAGGGTACGTGCTGACCGACCCGACCAAGAACAAGAGCGGGCTGGGCAAATAGTGCGGAACGGGTAGTGGGCGGCGGGAGCTCGGTCCCGCCGCCCGTCCCCGCTGGAGACCAGCATGGCTGACCTGACAACGACAGCCGCCTGCGACCTCACCGCGGCGCAGTTGGGGCACGCGATCTTGGTGGCACGGGAGCGGCTGATGGTCCGTGCTGCCCGACGCTGGAAGATTGCTGGAAGCCCGCCCTATCCGCGGCCGGAGGACCTCGTCCAGGAGGCGATCGCAGAACTGTTGGCGCTCGAAGCCTTGCCAAAATGCGCGGTGGCAGCGTGGCTCCACAACAAGGTGCTCCAGTTGGCGTCCAACAGCACGCGCAAGTGGAAAACAGGCGAGCGGTCGCTGTACGAGACGCAACTGGATCGACCAAGCACCCCGGCGGTGTCGGCGGCTGGCAGGACGGTCTGGGATCAGTTCCTTGGATGGCTGCGGCTCCAGGCGGCGATCGATGGCGACGCGGGTAAGGAGGCGGAAATGCTGCAGGTGCTCGAAGCCTGGGATGCCGATTATTTCGGCGAAGGCGACATCGCCGAGGTGACGGGTATGACGGTCGCCCGGGTTCGTGCAACCCTTAAAAGAATCGAGCGGCGAGTTGAGCAACTGCCGCCTCATCTGATCGGCGCTGTGAATGCCGATCTCGAGAGGACGCGATGAGCACCGATAGCAGAAGGAAGCTCGAAAACCTGCTTGACGCCGTCACGGACCCTTCGAAGCTGACGGACGAAGAGGTTCGGGACGAGCTCAAGCGCTTCGGGCTCAACCTGAGCGCCACACAGTCGAAGTTTGAGGCTGACTTGGATGCGATGCTTGCCGATCGCGCTGTCCGGCAACGGCTTGGACGGCGCCGAGCCCCGACCCAAGCGGTCCTCGCTCGGATG
This sequence comes from uncultured Enterobacteriaceae bacterium, assembly GCA_964356325.1. Taxonomy (GTDB): domain Bacteria; phylum Myxococcota_A; class UBA9042; order UBA9042; family UBA9042; genus CAYHHL01. The sequence goes on from CAYHHL010000031.1 coordinate 6,456, forward strand.
ATGGAGTCGGTGCGCGGGCTCCGACTGGGGTTGGACGAACTGGCCAGTCGAATTACGCAATTGCAGCCTCTGGTGGCGCACCGGGAGTTGCGAACCGTCACCAGGGAAGATCTAGAGAGCCAATACGCCGAACTGCTGGCCATCCAGGCCACGGAAAGGGGCGAAGTCGAATGAGGCCGCTCCCTGAAGGTATCGCACGTGCACGCATGACTGCCACTTCGGTTTGGCGTCAGGCAGGGGCGCCGGCGCCTGCGAACATCGACATCGAAGCCATCGCCGGATCTGCGGGCTTTCTTGTGGTGCGGGACGGCTTGGTCGGGGCGGCCGCTCGGCTGACGGCACTCTCCAGTGGCGGCGTGATTCGCGTGGCAGCGACCGAAAAGATGACCGGACGCTGTCGGTTCAGTATCGCACACGAACTCGGGCATGCCGTGCTGCACGCTGACGTAGCCCTGTGCAGCGAGGCCGACTTGACCGACGCGCACAGCGATGCGGGCCGAGAGCGTGAGGCGAATGCATTCGCGGCGGAACTCTTGATGCCCCAGGCCGCGCTGTTGAAGTTCCGAGGTCGCCAGTACTTCGACGCGGACCTGGTCCGCGCGGTTGCAGACGAATTTCGCGTGTCACTCACTGCCGCAGCGCTCGCTTCGTTGGACACTGCATTCGAGCCGTGTGCCGTTGTCATGTGCGATCGTGAACGTGTGCGGTGGCGACGCATTTCCGAGGATTTCTATCTGAAAATCAAAGGCGATGTGCCGCCGACCAGCAACGTGAGGAAGATGGGAACCGGAGAGGCGATTACCGCGGGCCAGAACATGGATGTCGAAGACTGGTGTCTGCCACCGACGGGTCGCCACGATGTTGAGTTGTTCGAGGAAGTCCTGCCACTTTCGTCCATTGGCGCGGCCATCGTCCTGCTCACCAGGCAGGAAAGTTGAGTGTACACCAGCGCCATGTGCGCAAGGAGATTGACATGGACGTTCAGATTAGTTGCATCAACAAGACCGACCGCCCCAACCCCCATGAGCGCATCCGCAGAGTAGGTGGCGTGAACCCGGACGGCGGGCGCTGGGGCCTCACCTTGGAACAGGCAATCGCCGGCATCGAGGCCGGCACATGGCGGTTTTGGGTCAGCGCCAAGGGCAGTTCGGTCTGGGTTGTGGTGGCGAAGAGCCGTTTAGGCAACAAGTACCTGAAGACCGAGCCAGACGGCGAAATCCCCGACAATCTCCTCAGCCTGCCGGAATGCCCGACCTGACTCGGGCAAGGATCGTCAACATGCCCACCAAACAACGCCTTACCGGCGACTGGACCCTCAAGCAGTTGCTCGCCCTTGGGCGCGACGACTTGACCGCCGCAGTGCGCCGTATTGCAGCACTCACCGACCTTGCGCCACAAGCGGTTCGCGATCGGCTCAAGGTAAAGCAGGGCGGCCTGCGTGTCTGCGATGCGTTTCGCGAGTGGCCGACCCGTCTGGCGCAGGTGCCGCCCATCACGTGTGCTCGCGCGTCGGACCTTGGCGTCATTCCCGATCTCGCCGTCGCGGCCAACCTATCTGCGGCGCAGGCCCGCACCGCGTTGAAGTCTGCCGCTTCCGGGCGTCGCGCAAGTACGGTGCTGGAAGAAGTCGTCGATGCCCAGGCACGGGCGGCTGCAGCGGCTCGGGCGAAGGCTGCCTCTCCTTCAAGAGCACCCGCAGCGCAACCTCCGTCGACCCGCCAGAAGAGCACGCGTCAGCCGACGACCCAGAACGTGCGGACTGCCGCACGGCCGGCGGAGTCACCTTCTTCGACAAGGCTGCCGAAAACCGTGGCGGCGAGCACGCGGCAGGCCGCCACGGCGACGTTGAAGAGACCGACGACGACGCAGGGCGCCACTGTTGCGCCGGCACGGGCAACGCCGGTGCCCGCCGAACGAGCGGCGGGCGCTGTCGTCGCGGGTCGGTTTCTTCTCGAGAAGCGGGTCGGTAGAGGCGGTTACGGCGACGTCTGGCAAGCGCAGTTGCTCCGAGGTCGTGGCAAGGGGCGCGTGTGCGTTCTGAAGTTTGCCGGACCCAAGGGCGACGGACGGTTGAACGAGGAGTGGCACGTCGTCAGTGAACTGCGCCACAAGAACATCTGCCGCGCGCTGGAGATGCTGGAACCAGAACTGGCGGGTGAGCGCGTGCTCGTCTTCGAACACGGCGGAACCTCGCTGCTCGACTTCTACGCGGGGCGCGCCGCCTCACTGCACGAGTTGGTGGACATCGCGGGACAGGTCGCCACCGGTCTGGCGCACGCGCACGAGCGTCAGGTCTTGCACCTCGACCTGCATCCCGCAAACGTGCTGCGTGACTCAGCCGGAGTCGTTCGCATCATCGACTTCGGCGTGAGCCGCGCGGGCACTTTGCAACCGACGACGGCAGGGACGCATCACACCGTCGCGGCCACGAAGGCCATCGGTTTTCATAGGCAGACCGCCTCGGCTGAGGCGATCATCGGCCACGACGTCTCGAGCCGATCCGACCAGTACAGCCTGGCCGCGACTCTGGCCTTGCTCGCGGACCCTGCGCTCGCCAAGCAAGCGGTCATTCCGCGCGACTACGCCCTGCGTGGCATTCCCGAAAGCGTTCGGGCGGTATTGCATCGTGCGATGCATGTCGATCGGGGGCGTCGGTACGCCAGTTGTCAGGCATTCGCGGCGGCGCTCAAGCGCGCCATCGGCGGAAACTATTAGGGCAGCTGACTGACGATCGCGCGAGCGAGACTGTCGGCAAGGGAGATCGTGACAGGGGCTGGCGGCGCTCGAAATCTGACCTGCGCGATGCTCCGAGAACTTGAACGAACCCGGCTTTGCGCTTACCGTCGCCCCGCTGCTGCTGGAGGCTATCTTGGCGCTGAACTGGCAAAACCTCGAACCGCATCGCCCGGTGGCACCTGGCGACCCGCTGTATGTGGAGCGCCCGACCTCGGCGAGTGCCGGTCTGCTGGCGCGCTTGCAGCAGGGGGCGCGGGTGGTTCTGGTGGCCGGGCCGGCGGGCATCGGCAAGAGTACGGAGTTGGGGCACGTGGCGGATCAGATGCGTGAGACGACTTGGCCTTGCCTTGTGCAGTTCGATCGGGTCGGCAACATGCGCACCTTTACGGAGGATTTGGCGGTCCTGACTTTGTTGCGGCAGGTAACCTCCGATGCGAAGCTGGACTTGGGCTTGACGATCCTGAGCACCGGCGGGAAGCATTGGGACAAGCTGCTTTCGCGAGTCCGGCAGATTGCTTCGACGACCGGGCGCGAGGTGCTGTTCCTGCTCGACGGCTTGGAGAAGGCGCCACTCGAAGTGGCGCGGCCGCTGTTCGACCTGCTCGGCGAATTGTCGGAAGCGGCGCGACTCGTCGTCGTGGTACCGTGGTTCGCCACCTACGGGCCGATGTCTCAGGCGGTGATCCACGAGTCCGAGAAGGTCGCGCACCTTCGTCCGGTGACGGTGCCCGGGGGACCGGCGGACTCGGGACTGAGGTTCTTCCGGCTTCTGCTCGCGAAACGTCTGGCTTTGTCAGAGTCCGTCGGCGCCGATGCCATCGAGATCCTGGACAGCGCCGCCAAGCTCAGCGGTGGCGTGCCGCGGACATTCCTGCAGTTGCTGGCCGACGCTGGTTCCCGTGCGCGCTACGCGCGGGATGCCGACTGGCCGGACGCCGATGACCTGAGGGAAGCCGCCGAAGACATGGTCGACAGTTTCCGACGCCTGTTGCAGCAGGGCGACACCGAAGCGCTGTGGCGGGCTGAAGGCACAAGCGGCACTGAGATGGATCTACCGCGCAAGTTGCGGCTGCTCAACCACGGCATCCTGCTCGAATACGAGGAGGACCGGGAGGTCAAGATGCGCATGCATCCCCTGGTTCTTCCGCTCGTGAGGAAGGGTTAGCCATGCATTCTGGTCCCTTCGATCTCGCGACTGCATTGGACCGCGCCGCAACCGGTGTCGTCATCGTGCTGTATCCGGATGAAGCCGCGCGCGCGGGCATCGTTGACGACATCCTCTCGCTCCTGCCCTCAGGCGCGAAATCGACGCGGACCGCGTCTCTCCAGACGGCCCTGCGTGTTCGCGATCGCGTCGTGTTCCTGCTGCCTGAGGACGAAGCCGCAGCGGTCCGCGACCTCGACGGCAATCGCGAACGCTTCTTGGAACCGCGGCGCTCGGCGCCCGTCATCCTGTTCCTGCTGCGCGGCGGCACCGGCGAAAAGGAACTGGCCGATGCGCCGGCCTTGGCGAGTTGGACCCGCGGTGTGCAGATCGATCCCGCGAAGATTGCGACCGTCGACGTCGACCGCGAGCGCGATGTCTTCGCCGAAAAGACCAGAATGTCGCCAGAACAGTGGCTGGCCGCGTGGCGCGCTGGCGACATCCCGGCTGACGGTGATTCGCTAGCTCTTTCCTACCGTGCGTCCTTCTTGGAGCGGCGCACATGATTTGGCACAACCTTTACGAGCGGCACACCAAGGGCAGAAGCAACGCCCGCAAGTTGCTGACCGCGCTCCGCCCGGTGCTCACAGACCTTCGTTCGCGAACGGGCCTTCACCAGGGCTTCCCCGCGCAGTGGGCGTCGCAACTGAATCGGGAGTCTGGCCTTGAAGAATGGTTCATGGCTGTTCCAGGTGGCGTGGTCAAATTGCCGACGACAAGCGAGGTCGATGGCGTGCGATTGACGCTGCTTGCGATGGTTGAACCACGTGCCGATCACCTTCAGCGATTCACCGCAATGCTGGAAGGACGGCGCACGCAGGATGACACGGCCTGGACCGTGGCGATCCACCTGGAAAACGACGCCGCGACCGGCGGAGATCGCAAAGGACTGGGCGCCTGCGGTCATGCGGCTTGGCACTGCCACGTTGGTCCGGGTCTTGGCGCAGTGCCCAAGGTCCGTGTGCCGCTGCCCGGGCTCAAGCCGGCCGATGCACTGCAGTGGTTGTTGACTACACTCGTCGCGGCAATGGAACCCGCGCCCTGGACCCGGGCTCCCGCACCGGTCCGTCCTCGCGCATAGAACACGGGCCACGGAGATTGCCGCGGTACACGAGCGATCCCCCGTCCACACCACTTTCTTGCCATTCTCCACGGCCATGCTATCCCTCGCCAAGACGCCATCCCGCGTCACCACCACGACGCAATCCCGCGTCATCCCAGAGGCAACCATGGCAGCGCCCACCGAGACCAGCCCTCCGTCCGAGATCATCGCCTACATGCTCTACACCGTCGCGCGACTCGAGGCCGAGCCCGACCTCGCCCACCACGCCCTGGTCGCACAGCCGCCGATCGACAAGTTGCTCAAGTGCCTTGGCGTGCGCATCTCGGCCCACAACGCCGTGCTCAAGTCCGAGGCCAAGGCCGACTTTGCCCGCGACAAGATGCTCGACACGTTGACACCGCTGTCCCTGCACGCGGCGGCCCTGCTCGGCAGCAAGAGCCACCCGCAGTATCTGCGCATCTACACGCGCACGCCGATTGCCTTTGCCGCCGTGCCGCAAAAGGATCTGCCCAAGGAAATGGCCGAGATCGAGAAGGCTCTGCGCCACGAGGCGACGCCGGCCGCGGTGCTGAAGCACGGCCAGGCCTTCATCGAGGCGCGCAAGGCCTGGCTGGCCGCCGAAGAGGTCGAGACCAAGGCGCAAGACGCGCTGAAGTGGGCTGCCGAGGGCATCCGCGCCGCCAAGAAGGAGTGCGTCGTCGCCACCTCGCGCGTGCGCAGCCGCTTGAGCGACCACTTTGCCGGCGAGTCCAAGAAGGTGCTGCGGTTCTTCCGCGCGACCAGCGGCAAGGTCAAGGCCGCGGTGGTGGCTGCTGTGCCGACGGTGGAGGCTGAGGTCGTGGGCGAGCGCGAGGCTGAGTTGGTTTAGGCTGAGCGGACGAGCGCGCGTACCAGACGGACGATACGCCGCGTCATCGCCTCGATTGCTTCATCATTGGTTGCGGTATTCGCTCTCCCGCTCACCCCGCCGACCGCTCCTCCACCTGATAGATCACCGGCCGGTACCGCGGCACTGGCACCTCCCGCCTGCTCGCCCGCGCCGCTTCGATCCACGCTTGCCGCGCGATCTCCACCTCGTGGATCGCCGCTTCCGCGGTCGCCCCGAACGCCGAGCAATGCGCTAGATCCGGGATGTCGGCCACCCAGCAGGCGTCCTCGTCGCTCCAGAACACGTTGATGTGGTAGTGGTCCATGGCGTGCTCCTAATCGGTCATCCGCATTCCGTGCGCTTCGACCAGCTTGAGGAACTGGCGAATCTGGTACGGCTTGGCCTCGCCGCCGACGCGCTGCAGGTTCAGCAACTCGGCAACGTCGTCGCTGCCGTAGATGTGGTGGCTTCCTTGCACGCGCAGTTCCCGGAAGCCGAATGCCTCCACCAAGTCGATGAAGTCGGCCCAGGATACGTTGTGCAGGGTGCCGGACGCCAGCTTGCGGAGCAGCAACTTGCGGTTCATCGCAGCATCCTTGCGGCAGCCGAGTCGCTGCCCGGTCCAGCCGAATCGCGCGCCACCGAACCAATCAGGTCGATCCGCGCACCCCCAGGGATCGCATTGGCTCGAGCACCGCAACCACGCGGCGGACGGCTTCGTCTCTACACATCGGCATCCCGGAGCAGCGGCAAGGGTCGCATGGCCCACGATAGCGGATCGAGGCCGATTGCGCGATCGTCTCACGCAAGCGCCCCAATCACCGCCCACGTTGACCTCCACCCCGCACCTCCGGCACTCTCGCCACCATGACCAACGCCAACCTCGCACTCCTGCACCGCATCCGCCACGAAGGCCACGGTCTCGTGCACGACGACGGCGACCTGCTGCGCATAGGTGGCCGGGGTCACACCGGCGCCGATGCCGACACCTTGCGCTTGCACATCCGCGACCTGGCGCGCCTCGGCCTGCTCGCCCCAGCCGGTCCCCGCCAACTGCGCTTGACCGAACGCGCCCTCGACTGCCTGGAGGCCGCCCCTGACTTCGGCCCCTGACACGCCCGACCACAAGCCCGCGCTCCGCCTATTGCTCGCGCTGCCGGTGCTGCTCGCCGTGGCGCTGGCCATCTTCCCGTTGCACAACGACGACGCGGGTTTCCACATCGCCTCGGGTCGCTGGATCCTGCGCACCGGGCACGTGCCGCTGCACAATCCGTTCACCTACGCCCAAGACGGCGCGACCTGGATCCAGCACCAGTGGCTGCCCGCGGTCGGCATCGCCTGGCTGGTCGATCACTTCGGCATTCCCGGCCTGATCCTGACCAAAGCGCTGCTGGTTGGCGTGGCGTTCGCGTTCATGGCCCTGAGTCTCGCGCGCACCAGGCTGCCGACCGCCTGGGCCTTTTTGCTGCTGACGGTCGCGGTCACCGCCTGTGCTTTTCGCTTCTACGAGCGCCCGTACCTGACCAGCGTGCTGGCCCTGGCCGCCACGACGCTGGCCCTGCAGACCTGGCAGGCGACCGGGCGCAAGTCCGCGCAGGCCTGGGCGATGCTCCTGCCGGTCGCGGCGATCCACCTGCACGCCGGCGGGCTGGACAGCGTGCTGCTGTGGACCGCCTTTGCCGCCGGGCACCTGCGCACGCCGCTGCTGCCGCGCCGCACCGTGCTGCTGACCTATCTCGGCATGCTCGTCCTCCTGGTCGCGACGCTCGCGCTGCTGGCTCCGAGCGGGCTGCAAGTGCTCACGCTGCCGTTCAGTTTCTCGGGCAACGCCTACTGGCACGAGCACCTCGCCGAGTTCCGCCCGCTGGCCCGCGACGCGAGCGCGCTGCAGCAATGGCCGGCGGTGGCGGTGGCGCTGCTGGGCCTGGGTCTGGCGGTCAAGCAGCGGCGCGCGTTCGAGACCTTCGCGCTGCTGGGCTTCACGGCCCTGTCGATCCGTCACGTGCGCATGGTCTGGCCGATGGCGATCGTGGCGATTCCGTTGACCGCGGACCTCCTGGGCCGGGCGCTGCCTGACACCTGGCGCAAGCGTTCTTTCTCACTTGCGCTGGCGGTGTTGGCGATCGCGGTGGCTGCGTGGGGCTGGCGCGACCAGGACCAGCGCTTCGGTCTCGTGCTGCCGATGCAGCTGGGCGACGGCATCGACCATTCCCGTCACCCGATCGCCCTGCTGGACCAGGCGGCCGGGCTGCCTGAGCGCGCGTTGGTCAGCGACGGTCTGGCCGGTACCTGGCTGTGGCGCGAATACCAACCTCCCGATGCGAGCCATCCGACCGCCCAGCATGCGGTGCTCGTGCACAACTGCTTGGAGTGTTACACGGAATCGACCTATCGCGACGTCTACCAGCGCATCCGCTACGGCGAGCCGGGCTGGCAGGCGCTGGTGGCGAAGTACGAGATCCGCACGTTCCTGCTCAAGCACACCACGCCGGGCGAGCGGCGCTTCCAGGCAGGCAAACCCAACCTACGCCAGCAGTTGTACGCGGACCCGAAGTACATGCTGGTGGATTTCGACGACGCCGCGAGCCTGTACACCACCCGCGCCGATCTGCCGCCGGGCACGCCGACCTGGCAGGAGTTTCCGCTGGATCCGGACACGGGCACGGCCAAACCTGGGGCGACATTGGCCACGGTGCGGGCGGCGCTGCGAGACCACGCGACCCGGCATCCCACTGGCATCCGCGCGTTGGACATGCTGGCCAGGCTGGAGTGGCGCAACGGCGAACGGTCCCGCGCGGTGCAAGCGGTGGCTGAGATGGCACGCCGGCAACCGGAGGCCGAGGTGGTGGGGGAGTTGCTGGGGCGGCTGAAACGCTGACGCTTGCCCGAGTCGAGGCAGCCCTGCCAGCCTTCGGTCAGGTACGTGGCGGCGCCGGAAAAGCAAGCAAAGACTAGGTTTGACCACGGCCGCGCGTCAGCGTAGCGTGCCCACATGGCCGAAGCACCCGCCGACCTCCAACACCAGCTCGCCTGGGCGCATACCTGTCGAGCCGTGCTCCGCGGTTTCACCCAGGCCATCGCCAACCTCACGAGCCCAACCGAGCTTCTCGCGGTGCTCGCCGAAAGCATCGGTGACGCACTGGGGGTCGACCGCTCCCTGATCTATGACGTCGACCTGCAGCAGGCCCTGGTGATCGGCCGGACCGAGTGGCTCAACCCCAACGTCACGGACATCATCCCGACGGTGGCAACCTACCCGCTGGACGCGTTTCGCGCCGGGGCCGAGTGGATGTGGAATCGGCGCGAGGCCCTGGAGAGCCACGCCGATGCGCCTGCCGCACCGCTGCGCACCGATGGGTCCGCGGAGATCCTGCACGGGCCGATGGCGATCCAGAGCCTGCTGTGGTTCCCGTTCGCCTTCCGCGCGAACGGCTACCACCTGCTGGCGTTCAACCAGGTCAGTCGGCGCCGCGCCTGGACCGCGGCCGAACTGGAGTTGATCGCGGACGCGTCTAGACAGGTCGAGGTCGCGCTCGAGAAGCTCCGGGTCCTGGATGACCGCAGCGAGGCGCTCGCTGCCGCACGCCGCACCGCCGCCAGCCTCAGCGCGCTCATCGCCAACAGCCCGACCGGCGTGCTGTTCGAGTCCGACCAACGTCGGGTCCAGGTCGCCAACGCGGCGTTCTGCAGCTTGCTGTGTATCGCTGTGGCGCCCGAGCAATTGGACGGTGCCGACTGCATCGAAGCGGCCCGAACCAGTGCCCCTCTGTTCACCGACCCCGCGCGCTTTCTCCGGCGCACCGCGGAAACCGTCGCCGCGCGGCAGCCGGTCACCGCTGAGGAGTTCGCGTGCGTAGATGGGCGGGTGCTGGAGCGTGACTACGTGTGCGTCGGCGAACCCGGTCGCGAGGGCGGGCACTTGTGGCAGTACCGGGACGTGACCGAGCAGCGCCGTGATCAGCAACGTTTGCGGCAACTTCAGCGAGCCATCGAGCAGAGCCCCGTCGGCGTCATCATCGCCAACCTCCAGGGCGAGATCGTCTACGTCAACGAACGCTTCACGCGCATGTCCGGGCGCTCGTACGTCGAGGTGCTCGGCAAGACCCCACGCATCCTGAAGTCTCCCGACACCGGCCCACGTATCTACGAGGACTTGTGGTCCACCATCACCGCCGGGCGCGAGTGGACCGGCGAGATCACTGACGTCGACAAGAGTGGCAATCCCTTCCCGATCCGCTTGTCCATCTCTCCCGTGACCGACGACCAAGGTCGAATCACTCACTATGTCGCCCTGCAGGAGGACTTGCGCGAGCAGCGCCGCGCCGCCGCCGCGCTCAAGGCAGCCGACGAGAGACTCAGCCTGGCGCAGAAGATGGAGGCCGTATCTCGATTCGCTGGCGGTATCGCGCACGATTTCAATAATATGCTCACGGTCATCGAGTCGTACACCAGCCTGGCGCTCGACAGACTGCATCCCGAGGATCCGATCGGCTCGGACCTCGGCCAGGTGAAGGCCGCCGCCATGCGCGCCGCCGATCTCGCCCGGCGCTTGCTGGCCTTCAGCCGACACGACCAACTCGAACTCAAGCGCGTCGACCTCAACGAGGTCGTCGGCAACCTCGAGCGCGTGCTGCGTCGCCTCCTGGGCGAGGACGTCGAACTCGTGTTGGAAATCAACGCAAACGCCGGCGCGGTGCTGGTCGATCCGAGCCAGCTCGAGCAGGCCGTCTTGAACCTGGCCAACAACGCGCGCGACGCGATGCCTGCCGGCGGGACGCTGACCCTGTCCACCGGTGTCACAGAGGTCACCACCGCGGCGACCGGTGCACCCGCCGAACTCGCCCCCGGCACCTACACCACCTTCTCCGTCGCGGATACCGGCACCGGGATGGACAAGACCACTCAGGCCCGCGTATTCGAGCCCTTCTTCACTACCAAGGAGACCGGCAAGGGCACCGGGCTGGGATTGGCCCTGGTGTACACCTTCGTCCACGACAGCGGCGGAGCCATCACCGTCGAGAGCCAGCCCAGACAGGGCACCGTATTCACGCTCTGGTTGCCCCGAAACGCATCGCCCGGCACCGAGGCGCCCGACGTGATCGCCGACCAGAGCGCGGTCGCGGGCCGCAACGAAGTCGTGCTGGTCATCGAGGACGACACCGAGATCCGCAACCTCGTCCGGCACATCCTCGCGCGCGCTGGGTACCGCGTTTCGGTCGCCAGCAACGGCGGAGAGGCTCTACTGTGGTGTGAACGCCACGGCGCCGACGTCGACCTGCTGCTTTGCGACGTCGTGATGCCCGGCATGCACGGCCCCGACCTCATCGCACGGCTCATGCCGCTGTGCCCCCATGCCAGGGTGCTGTTCATGTCAGGCTACGTAGACGGCTCCCGTGACAAGCTCCCCGCCGGAGCGCAAATCATCGCCAAGCCTTTCGATGGCCCGATGCTGCAGGCGCGCGTGAGGGCCTGTCTCGACTTGAAGCGCTAATTCACCGACATCGGGTCAGCCAGCGTGAAAGGGGCGATCTCGACCTCGAACTGCTCGCCGTCGTCGGCGACCATCTGGAACGTGCCGTGCATGGTGCCAATCGCGGTGTCCAAGGGGCAGCCCGACACGTACTGGAAGCCCTCGTTCGGTCGCAACGTGGGCTGGTGGCCGACGACGCCGGCGCCGCGCACGACCTCGACCTTGCCCTCGGCGTTGGTGATGATCCATTCGCGGCTGACGAGTTGGACGGTGCGTTCGCCCAAGTTGCTGATGGTCACCTGGTAGGCGAAAAACCAGCGATTGTGCTCAGGTGTGGACTGCTCGGGAACGAAGCGGGCGGCCACATCGACCTGGACGCTGTGCGTGACGGCTCTGGAAGTGGTCATGGCTTGCGGGCGGCTCCGTGGCTGGCCGAGGCCGCCGGACCGCGAGCGTCGGGCAAACCGGGCTTGCGCGCAACTGGGTGAACTGCCGGGGCGACTGGGGCTCGGGCCTTGTTCCCGGCAGCGGCAGGCTTGGCGGCGGCAGGCTT
>CAYHHL010000031.1:18449-41968 GCA_964356325.1 uncultured Enterobacteriaceae bacterium
GCGGCAGGCTTGGCGGCGGCAGGCTTTGCGGCGGCAGGCGCGGCACGTCCGGCCACGGGTGCAGCCTTCTTGGCGACAGCGGGAGCGACCGGCTTGACGACGGGCTTGGCGCCTGACTTCACCACTGCTTTCACGGCGACAGGAGCGGGCTTGGCTGCGGGCTTGGCTGCGGGCTTCGCGGCTGACTTCACGACGACTTTCGCGGCGACTAGAGCAGGCTTGGCTGCGGGCTTGGCTGCGGGCTTCGCGGCTGACTTCACCCCTGCTTTCGCGGCGACAAGAGCGGGCTTGGCGGCTGACTTCACCCCTGCTTTCGCGACGGGAGCGGGCTTGCCGACGGCTGGAGCACCAGCGCGCGGGCCGCCCACTGCCTTTGCAATGAGCGGACCAGCGGCGGGACGCACAACCGGCTTGGGCACGATCGGACCCTTCGCGGCGGCGACGGCAGGAGCACCCGCGCCGACGCGAACGATGACCGGTTCGGCGCGAGCGGCCGGCGCCAGGATGCGTCCGAGGCGGCCTGGAGCACTGGCGGCGGCGGCATCGGCACCCGGAATCAGGGCCTTGGCCACGGCTGGAATCGGCGCAGCCACCTTGGCAACAGCGGGAACTTTCACGACCTTGGCGACGACCTTGTCACGGGCGGGCGCGGCGTCCGGATCCAGCGGCCCCTTGTCCCCGGGCTTGGCGACGCGTTCCAGTGGGCGGTCGGCCCAGGCAGCCCGTTCGGCGTTGGCCTTCACCACTCGGACCGCGACCTGTTCTGCCTTGGCGCGCGCGGCGGCGGCCAGGACGGGCGAAGGCTCGAGTTGCACAGGCTTGGCAGCCGCAGGAGCACCAACGTCTGGCGCGAACACGTGGGGCGCGAACTTCACGTGCGAGGCGTGAGTCGGCGTCGCTCCGACAGCCATGGCCGCGGCCGAGGCGACCTGGAGCGAACCCGTCGGACGCAATTGCGGCCGGGCCGACTGCGCGCGCGACACGGCCCGCGACGAGGCGACCGCGTCCGTGCGCGTGACCGGAGCGTCGTCATCGAACAGGGCCGCCAGCTTCTCGTCGGTGACTTCTGGCAGGCGCACCTGCACGCCCGTCACTTCCAGCAGCACGGCGAACAGCACCAGCGCACCGCACGACCACGCCACGAAACTCGCCAAGGCCATGCCCTGCTGTTCCGGCGTCGGTCGAGCAGCCTTGCTCGCGGCATTCTTCCCCTGAGTTCTTCCTGACTTGCCCTGGGACTCAACACCCGGTTGCGAGTGGGACAGCGAGTCCACCGGCACTGGCGCTGGCCGCTTGAAGCTGCCGGGGTCCAGGACATCGACCGCCTCGCCCTTGTTCTTGCCGATCATGACCGGACTGTCGCGATTTGCCGCGTAGTTCTTGCCGGTCGCGGCCTCGGCAGGCAGCACGTCGGCGCGGGCGACCCTGCGGTGCTCGACCGGGCGCGCGTCCTTGGCGGCAGGCTGACTGCCCTCGCGAATGCCCGTCACCGGCTTCAAGGACAAGTCGCCGCCGTTCCAATCGATCTTCTGATCGCCATGACGCAAGCGATTGTCGCGCGCACCGCGGTCGAGATCGACGTGACTGCCCGGCGGCAACTGGCTCTGGCGTGACGGCGAGGCCGCGCTCAACACCGCACCGGCCGAGATCCTGCCGGTGTGCGCCGCCGCGTCGTTGCTGGCAAAGAGCCGGGCTTCGCGCTGCTTGCGACGGCTCGTTTCAGGCAGATCCAACAAACGCACGAGTTGCTCGGCGCGGTAGTGGTTCTGCGAGGCCTTGGGAATCTGCTCCATCGCCGCGAGCATGGCGTCGGCACTGTGGAAACGCTCCTCGGGATGGGTGGCCAGGGCCTTGCGCAACCAGCCCTGGATGTCGTCGGACAGGCGGTCGAACTTCTTGCCGTATTCGATCTTGCCGTGCATCGCGCGCGACTGCAGGACTTCGGTGGTGCCCGGTCCGAACAGGGGCTGACCCGTGAGCATCTCGTAGGCAACCGCCCCCAGCGAATAGAGATCCGCACGCGCGTCGACCCGCAGCCCCGAGGCCTGTTCGGGCGCCATGTAGTGCATCTTGCCCTTGACCGTACCCGTGGCCGTGCGATCCGACCTGTGCTCGCCGCGGGCAATGCCGAAGTCGGTGACCTTGACCTGCGGCGCCCGCGAAATCAGCAGGTTCTGCGGACTGATGTCGCGGTGCACGATGCCCTGCAGCCGGCCGTTCCTGCCCTTGAACGCGTGGACGTAGCGCAATGCCATCAACGCCTGGCGCATGATCTCGAAGGCAACGGACGCGACCATGACCTGCTGGTTCATCCGGTGGGCGACTAGCAACTGCGCGAGATCGCGACCTTCGATGAACTCCATGGCCAGGAAGTGGGAACCCTCGATTTCACCGACCTCGTACACGCGCACCACGTTGGGATGCTCGAAGTCCCGCGCTATGCGACCTTCGTCCTTGAACATGCGAATGAACTCGGGATTCTCCGACAGATGCTCGTGCAAGACCTTGATGGCGAGCGGCCTGCCCTCCAGCGGGTCGCCTTGCGGGACCTCGGCGCGGTAGACCGTCGCCATGCCACCCGACGCGATCTTGGCGACGAGCAGGAAACGGCCGAAGGGGTAGGGCTGATCAAGCTTGCCGGTAATCATGGTGGTTTCCGCAATCGGGTTCGGACGCCGAGAAGTCCGCAGGCAGGGCCTGGCCGGACCAGCATCGTTGAACGTAACGCGGCCAAGCACGGCGTCCAGTTTTTAGCCGGACGCGCCACAAAAGCTATCGGCACGGCCGCCGTTGACTACGCCGCCCCGCGCCACCATGATTTCGCGCCCTGCACCGCGTCCCGGTCGCTCGGCTGGTCACTGTCCAACAAGAGGAATGCGATGTTCGGCTCAGCAATGCAGCGCCGCGTCAACCTGGCCCCAGCCCTGGCCTTGATCTCAGTGCTGGTCATCGCATGTGGCGGGGCTGGATTCGAGCGTGCGGCCAATTCCCGCAAGTACCGGCCGTTGCCGCTGGGTACCGAAGTCCACATCGCCGCCAGCCAAGACGAACTGCCGCAGCCCGTGGAAGTCATCGGCACGATGCGCGTGACCACCAAGGGCGACCCTGCTGATCGCGTCGAAGCCGAGGGCGTGTTTCGCACTTATGCCGCTCGCTACGGGTGCGACGCCGTGACCGACGTGTTGTCCAATCGTCGGGAGGTAAAGGCGAACCGTCGGAATCGCTCGCTCGGGGCCAACGGGATTCCGGTGTACACCGACGAGGTCGTGATCACCGCCGAGCACGACTGGACCGCGCAATGCGTGCGCACGGCAGAGGCCCCGGCGGAAGGTCCCGGCGCGCCGATCGTGCGTCCGGCAGTCGTCGCGCCCAAGCCCGAACCGAAGCCCGTGGGCAAGCCGGAGGCGGCGCACAAAGGCAAGCCCGTCCGCAAGGTTCCTGACATCGAGCCCAAGCTGGAACCGAAGCCGGAGCCGAAGCCGGAGCCGTCTTTGAGGGTTGAGGAGCGGATAGCTCCGAGTCCTCAAAGACGGGCGGGGGCTGTAGCGACCGAAGGAAGCGGAGCTCCCCGCCCTGAGCCGGAGCCGAGGCCGGAGCCGAAGCCCGAGCCCAAGCCGGAGCCGAAACTCGAGCCCAAGCCGGTGGTCAAGCCGCCCGAGGAACCCGTGCGGGTCGTGCCGGTCCTGGATGCCGGCGATCCCAAACTCGCCAGCGAAGTCGCGCGCTTCTTTCTGGGCTGGAGCGACGCGCTGGTGAAGGCGAACGCGGATCGCATCTGCCAGTCGTTCGACGATACCGTGTTCGTGGACGTGCAATCGTCGCAACCGCGCCTGCGCATCAAGCAAGAGTTCCCAGCCGAAGCGGCGTGCGAGTCGGTCAAGAACGGCGATCTGGCGGCCTACGTGCGCGACTTCGGTCCGGCGGAAGTGCACGCCGAAGTGTCGACGCTGATTCCCACTCTGTTTCGCATTCATGGCGGTCCGTACCTCAAGCTCGACGACGCCGGGCAGAAGCGCTACGCCGAAGCGCTGCAGAAGGACCGTGAGGGCAAGAAGCCTTTGGCATGCACGATGTACAATGTCCTGCCGGCGGAGAACCTCTACAAGGTCGCGCTGACCTGCGGCGGCGTGCAGTCCTTCCGGGTCCTGCTCAAGCGCGTCGCCGAGAACCAGTTCAAGGTCATGCAGATCAACCACATCCGTCCTTGATCGCGTAACTGCTGGACCTTCTCCCTTGCGACGGGCAGTGCTATGCTGCGGCACCACCCGTCGCAGAGGTCACCGTGCTCACTCGCAACGTCGCCCTGGCCGCGTCCGCCGCCGTGCTCGCCCTGTGCTGTCTCGTCCGACCCGCGGCATGCGATCCAGGCCAAGGCGTCTACTTCCCCGGGCAAGCCATCGCCAATCCGGACGGGGCGTTATCCCTGAGCGTCAATCCGGCCGGACTCGCGGAACCCAAATCGGCCGATCTGCGCCTCCAGGCTGACACCCGCCGATCTGTCGACAGCATCCACGGTCTGGACTGGGGCGGCTTCCTTTCCGTACCGCTCGGTCCTGTCGCTCTGGCCGGCGCGATCGAACACGCCACCACGCCGGGACTGGCGCAGGCCTGGTTCGGGCGCTCGCAAGGTTCCCTAGGCATGGCACTGGCTTTGGGAGATCGAGCCTACATCGGCGGCGTCACGCGCTGGCACGCCTCGCCCGGCCGCAACGTCCGTTCCTGGACCCTGGGCTGGCTCACCCGCCCGTGGACCTGGCTCTCGCTCGCCGGTCGGGTCACAGGACAACACGACGATCCCGGAGGCATCAACCCACGTCCGCTCGGACGTTGGGCTTTGGGCCTCGCCTTGCGCCCGACCGGCAACGATCGCCTGACCGCGACCCTGGACATGGACTGGCCAGAAGGTCGCCTCGGCCTGCCCACTTGGACAGCCAGTCTCGGCGGTCGCGTCGTCACGGGCTTGAATGCGCTGGTCGAGTTTCGTGACGCGGAGTTTGCTCAAGGCCTTCACGATCAACGCATTTCCCTGCTGTTCCGCGTCGGCTTCGGTCAGGCGGGCGTCGATGTCGGCGCCCACAGCAGCAAGGTGACCGGCGGCCCCGACTTCTCCACGCCAGGCATGACCGCGGGACTGCGCATCTCCGGAGAATCGCAGCCTTCCTTGACAGACGAGGGGCCCGCGGCGGTACGGGTCAACTTGGACGGCGAACTCTCCGAGCGCAACAACGGCTCCGGCGTACACTTCACCACGCTGCTCCAGAAGTTGCGCCGAATCGAGCGAACCTCGGGCGTGCGTCTCGTGGTCTTCCAGGTCCAGTCCCTCAGCGCCGATTGGGCCCAGGTCGAGGAATTGCGCACGGCCATCGCCAGCCTGCGCGCTTCCGGCAAGAAGGTCGTGTGGTTTTCAGAGGATCTGGGCACACGCAACCTGGCCCTGGCCGCGGCCTGCGATCGCATCGTCGTCCCGCCCGCCGGCACGATCTCGGCCCGCGGTATCGGCGGCGATTTCGTAGGGTTGGCGGACGCTCTGGGCCGCGTCGGTATCGCCGTGCAGGCCGTGAAGTTCGGCGCCAACAAGACCGCGCCCGAAGCGCTCGTCAGCGACCACCCGTCCGAAGCCCTCACGGCGCAGATCCAGCACAGCATCCACAGGCAATGGCAGACCTTTTTGCAGGACGTGGCCATGGGTCGCGACGTTTCGCCCTCGGCCATCGAGGCGGCGCTCGATCGCGGCGCGGTGTTTCCCGAAGACGCCAAGGCCGCTGGACTCATCGACGCCGTGGTGCAAGTTCATGATCTGGAGGATCGGCTGCGTAGCTGGAACTTCTTGGGCGAGCACGAACGCGTCACGGCCTGGAAACCAGCGCCGCGCCGTCGGCTGGTGTGGGGGCAGCAACCTCGCGTAGCTGTGGTGGAAATCGACGGCACGATCACCGACCACGGCGGCCTCTCCCCGACCGGCGGTTCGCTTTCTGGCGTCGAACTGGCCAGCGTCATTCGCAATGCCGGCCGCGCGTCCTCGACCCGCGCCGTCGTCGCCCGCATCCGTTCGCCCGGCGGCAGCGTGTACGGCAGCGACGCGATGAACCATGCGCTCAGGCAAGCCAGTGAACGTAAACCAGTCGTCGCTTCGATGGGCGGCGTCGCGGCCAGCGGCGGCTATTGGACTGCCTTGGGCACGCCGTTCGTGTTCGCGGACCGGGCGACGGTCACCGGCAGCATCGGCATCTTCGTCATCAAGCCTTCTCTCGCGGGGTTGTACGATAAGCTCGGGATCCACCTGCAGCACTTCGGGGTGGGCCCGCACGACGCCGCGACGAGCCTGAGCCGGCCGTGGAGCCCCGCCGAACAGGCCGCCGTGCAACACAACCTCGCGCGCTTCTATGGCTTGTTCCTCGATCGCACCGCGCAAGGCCGCAAGCTCGACAAGGCCCTGCTGCCCGACCTCGCCGAGGGGCGAATCTGGTACGGCGACGAGGCATTGCAGCACCGGCTCATCGATCGGGTCGGCGGCATCCAGGCGGCATTGGATCACGTCGAACGCGAGGCCAAACTGGACCACGACGCCGACGAGGTGCGCATCGACTACCTGCCGCGGCCGTCCATGCTCGATCGGCTCAAGGTGTCGCTGGGCATCTCGGCCGAGGCAACAGCGCAGGAACAGCTGTGGTTGCGCGCACTTCAAGCTGCGGCTGGCCCCTGGCTGGACGCGAGGGCATTGCTGCAGATGACCGAAGCCCGCGGTCCGATGGCCCTGCTGCCGGCGCATGCAGCGGTGCCCGGCCCGTAAGGTCTCCAGCACCCATACGGGATTGCGGGCGCGCGTCGCAACGCCACGAAGTCACTGCTCCGGTTGGCCGCGACCGTCCCGAACGTGTATACTCCCGGAGGCCCATTGCGCGCCGCGGTCCTTCCGCCACCTCCCACACCCTGGACTGCGATGGCTGCACGCGCCCCGACCTGGTTCTGTTACGCATTCGCATGCGCGCTGGCGTTCGCGGTGGGCTGCTCGACCCCCGCGGCTGACGGTTCCGGCCACGGTGCGGACGCGGGCGCGACGGACGGCGCCGGTCTCGACGGCGGCGTCAAGCCTTCAAAACCCTTGGCCTTGCTCTTCATCACGCCCGCTCGCGGCCCGGTCGCTGGCGGCAACCAACTCGACCTCGAGGGCAGCGGCTTCGGCCCTGACGCCCAAGTCACGATCGGCGGCGCGCCTGCTGAAGTGGCCTTTCGCGGTGGCACTACGCACCTCTTCGTCGTCGTGCCAGCGGCCGCCCAAGCCGGTGTGGTCGGCGTCCAGGTCCGCAACGCGCCCAAGGCCACTCCGGCCACTATCGTCAAGGGATACACCTACCTCGGTTCCGTGTCCGCCGACGCGTTTTCGCCTGATCATGGCCCCGCGCTGGGCGGCACGCTCATTACCGTGCACGGCAGCGGTTTCGCCTCCGGTGACCGCGTGCTGGTCGGCTGGGCCGAGGCGATGGCCAGCGAAGTCGTCGACCCGAACACTCTGGTCGCGGTCGTGCCAGCGCGCAACCTCCCGAACGGAATCGACCTTCTGCCCGTGACTGTGGCGGTGCGGCATCCGAGCGGCGTGGCGCAAGTCACGGGCACGTTCACCTACGGTCGCGCGCCGCATCTGCTTTGGGTCGAACCGCCGGTGGTGCCGCTGCAGGGCGCGACCGTCGTGGTGCACGGCGAAGGCATGGGCAACGTCGACACGCTGTATGCCCGTGGCGCCAAGGCTCTTCTCGCCGCAGGCACGGCCAGTTCGGTCCGCGGCGCGAGCCTGCCGGCGCTGACCGCGCTGGATCCCCAAGCCAAGCCGGGTCCAGCGGATCTGCTGGCGACGGGGCAATACGGCACGCACAAGCTGAACCCGGCGTTCGTCTACTCGGGTCCGGTGACGATTCCCCAGATGTTCGGCGTCACTCCAGCCAGCGGTGTCACGAGCGGCGGCACCGTGGTGGCCTTGCTGCTGGCCTTGCCCGAGGGCACTGCGATCCAATCGGTCAGCTTCGGTGGCAAGGCGGCACAGTGCACCACGCAGGGCGGCGCAAAGCCCGGCGGACCCACGCAAGGCGGCCTGGGTTCTGCTGTTTCGGTCGTATGCACCACACCGTCCCATCTCGCCGGCGCGGTCGCGGTGCAGGTGCAGACCGACCATGGCAGCGCGCAGAAGGACGCCGCGTTCACCTTCGTCGGCCCGCTCGAAGTGCAGAAGACTTCGCCAGATTCCGGCCCCACCGCGGGCGGCACTCAAATCGACGTGCGCGGCACCGGCTTCAGCAAGGACTGCACGGTCCGCATCGGCCTGTTCCTGGCCCAGGTCGTGTCCGCCAGCGCCGATGGCAAGGCCTTGACTGTGGTCACCCCGCCCGGCGCGTCCGGTTCGGCCGACGTCTCGGTCACCTGCTCGGGCGTCGAGGCTCTGCTTGCGGGCGGATTCGCCTACACCGACGGCAAGATCCACATCAACGCCGTGGTTCCGGCCACTGGCGCGACCGGAGGAGGCACGCCGGTCAAGATCTTCGGCAGCGGCTTCAAGAAGGGCATGCAGGTCCTGTTCGCTGGCAAGCCCGCCACCGCCATCGTGGTGACATCCAGCAGTTCCGCCGAGATCAAGACACCGCCGCACGAGGCCGGCCCGGTCAGCGTCGACGTGTTGTTGGGCAAGGACACCGAGTCCCTGCTCGACGGCTTCGCCTACGTGAATCCGACCAGTTCTCATGGCGGTACGGCTGGCGAGCAAGCCGATGGCACGCTGAACGTCACGGTGCTGAACATCTACACGCTCGAGCCCATCGAAGAGGCCTACGTGCAGGTCGGCCAGCCCGGAACTCCAGAATTTCCCAAATACAATGGCACCACGGACGACAAGGGCCAGGTCGTGTTCGCCGGCTCGGATCTCACCGCGCCGCTGACCGTTTCCGCCACGAAGACTCAGTTCACCGCGTCCTCGATCGTCAGTTTCGATGCACGCAACGCCACGCTCCTGCTTTTCCCATTCGTGCCGCCGTCTTCGGGCAAAGGCGACCCGCCGCCGTCGCTGCCGTTCGCAACCCTGCGCGGCAAGGTCCTGGATCTCGACAAGTATCTGCAGGTGCCGCCGAACAACTGCCTGAAATCGGGCATCGCCGGCCCGGGTGACAAGACCTGCGATCCCTGCCTGAACGACTCGCAGTGCGCCGGAACCGCGCAAAATGGCGCGACCTACCGCTGCATCGACAACGGCGTGGCCGGCAAGCGCTGCCTGGCCGACTGCAGCAAGCAGGACGTGTGCACCAGCGGGTTCGGCTGCTACGCCGAAGCGACGGTGCCAGGACTGAAGGTCTGCAAGCCGCAGTTGGGCATTCGTAAGGTGTTTTGCTCTACGACCGTGCGCAGTTGGGAGGAGGACGAGGACAACCCGACGCCAGGGCTTCCCGCGGACACGTTCGCGGGTGACGGCGCCCTGCCTTGGCAATCCGTCAGCGTCGACGAAGCGACCGGCGAGTTCGAGATCTCCAGTCGGCTGGATGAGTTGGCGATCCAGTGCTTCGGCGGCTATGTGCAAAATGACCCGCCCAAGGCGTTCGTCCCGACCACGCTCGGCGTGCACCGCCACGTCTTTCCGCAGCCCGGAACATTCACGGACGGCGAGGAAAACGGCGAGAAGGTTCCGGGCAAGATTTGGCTGCAGAACCACCTGGACGTCAGGCTGGACATCCCGCTGCGGCGCGCCCTGCCCGTGCGCCTGGACCATCCGCAAGCGGCATTTTCAGGTACTTTCGGGACCTTCCGCCTGACTCCCTGGATCGACCTCGGTTCGGACGGTCTGGTGCAACTGCCGCGCCTGGAACGCGATCCGCCCAAGGCCGGCGGCAGTGGCGTCGCGGACAATGTCGCGCTGCCGTACCAGCCGCTCGGCTTGCCCGAGGACATGAGCGCAACGTCCTATATCTACTACGCAAGGGCCGAGTTCCCCGTCGGCGAAAAGAACTCACCGCCGATCACCGCGACCCTGCACCCGGACATCATGGCGCCAGGCGATGCCAACCTGCGGGTGCGCGCCCAGGACGGCCTGGGGACCGAAACGGCGATCGGCGTGGACCAGGAACTGACCGCGGTGTTGGCCGGCGACGACGGCAAGATCCTGATCCTGGCGCGCAATGGCCGCATCTACCGCGGTCCGGTCGAGGGCCCGTCGCTCATCTTCGTCCCGCAAGTCATCGATCCTTACGCCCAACCGGTGGCGATGCTGGCGGCCGCGGGCACGCCGACGGACGCCACCGTCGTGGGTGCCAACGGCTTGATCAGGCGGGTGTTGGCCGGCAAGGTCACGGTCGAACAGGGGGCGCTGACGACCACGCTGAGGGGCATCTGCGCAGGGCCGCTGGGGCGCGTGGCGGTCGGCGATTCGGGCGGTGTGCAGGTCGACGTCGGCGCGGGCTGGCAGGTCGTCCAGGTGGCGACAGCGCTACCGCTGAACTCGGTGGTGTGCACGGCGACGGGAGCGCTCGCGGTCGGCAGTCAAGGCACGCTGATCACGCTGGATCTGACGACACCCATTCCGAAGGCCACCGTCGATACCCTGGTCGACGTGACGCTGCGGGCCATCGCGCGCGACCCGAACGGCACGCTGTGGGTGGCGGGCGACAAGCCGGCGGGCGAAGGGCCGCTGCTCTTGCGGCGAGATCCGGGCGGGACCTGGCAGCCCGGGTGGCCCGCGGGCACGGTAACGCCGCCGATTCCCCCATTGCTGGCACTGGTTGCGCTGCCCGACGCGATGCTGGTCATCGATCAGGAGGGCGGGCAGTGGCGCCTGGACGCGGCCGGCGTGCACAACGAAGCGCCCGAACGCCGCGATTTGCGGCCGAACGCGGGCATCACCGTGGCCGACGGTCGCACCGTGCTGGTCGGTCAGCCTGGCCTGTGGCTCGGCCCATTCCTGACCATTCCGGAAATCGCCAAGCCCGATTCGCTGACCAAGGGCGGGCCGGTGCCAGTCGAATGGTCGGTGGCGCCCGGACCGCTCGGCTCGTTCACGCGCGTACACCTCGACGGAAGTGGCTTTCCTTTCTGGTGGTTGTACGTCGGACCCGGCATCACTTCGCTGACGTTGCCGGACTTCTCGTCGCTCGCGGGCATCAAGGTCTTCATCAACAACCCGCAGATCCAGTACGTCGTCAAAGTCGACCGCGGCTACGTGCCGAACTTCTCGATCAATGGCTTCGGCACCTTCGACCTCGAGTTCAGCACCTGGCGCTCGTGGGCCAAGAACGCCCGCGGTCTTGCCAAGTGACTGTGACTCCTGAGGTAAGCAGCCATGTCCGTTCGCGTTCTTTCCCCAGCTGATCAACTCGCCCTCGATGCGGCCCTGCAGCGCGCGGCGCTTTTTGGTCGCGATGATCAAGTGCCGGTTGTCGTTCGTGGCCCAGACCGCGTGAAATTCCTGCACAACATGCTCACGCAAGACGTCAAGGGCCTGGCACTCGGGCAGGTCCGTCCGGCCGCGCTGTGTGACGCCCAGGGCGGCATGGTGGCGGCGGCGACGCTGGTCACCGAGGCGGAACGGATCATCCTGTGGGTGGATCGCCTGCAGTCCCAGGCGCTTGTGGAGACATTGGACAAGTACGTGATCATGGACGACGTGGAACTGGGCATCGACGAAGGGCTTGCCCTGGTCGGCGTGGTCGGTCCGCAGGCGCCCGCAGTGCTGCAGCGCCTGGGCGTGACCTTGCCCGAAGCTGGCCAGGTAATCGCGGCGAGTCTCGGCACCGTGCCGGTCCAACTGTGGCAGGACGTGACCGCTGGCGGGCCGCAATCGCCCATGGGTCCGGGCGTTGCCGAGGTCCTGTTGACTCTGGCGCGCGACGACCTGGCCGCGCTGGTGCCTCTGCTGACGGGTCAGGGCGCCACCATCGGTTGCCACGCCGCCGCGGAGGCCTTGCGCATCTTCGCCGGGCGGCCGCGCCTGGGCATCGACGTCGACGACGCCAGCCTGCCGCCGGAAGCTGGCCTGCCCGCGACCGTCCATTTCCGCAAGGGCTGCTACCTCGGCCAGGAAGCCATCGCGATGATGACGTACCGCGGCCAGATGCGCCGTCATCTCAGTTGGGTGGAACCGCTGGGCAGTCCGGTGCCCGACCAGGGTTGGGCGCTGCGTACGGTCGACGGCAAGCGCGCGGGACGCATGGGTTCTACCGTGGTGCTGCAGGACGGCCGGGCAATCGGCCTCGCGATGGTGCAGCGCAAAGCGTTCGCAGTCGGGGCCGAACTGGTCGCGACCGGCGAGGACGGCATCACGGGGCGGATTCGCGTGCTTGGAACCACGGTTGCGGACGTGTTCGTCACCCCGCCGGCTACCACCGCCAGCACAATCGAGGCACCGGACCCATGATCATCGGTTTGACTGGGCGCAACGCCTCGGGCAAGGGAACGGTCGCGGAGTACTTCCAAGCGCGCGGATTCCACTATCAATCGCTCTCGGACGCGATCCGGGAGCATCTGCGCGACCAGGGTCTGGAGACGACCCGGGACAACATGATCGCCGCCGGTCGCTCGCTAAGGGTGCAAGGCGGCGCCGGCGTGCTGGCGAGCCGGACGCTGGAACACATCGCGCCGGGCCAGGACGCCATCATCGACAGCATTCGCAACCCGGCGGAAGTCGAGGTGTTACGCAGTCGTCCGGATTTCGTGCTGCTCGAGGTGCGCGCCGACCGCCACGTGCGCTATGCCCGCCTGTCCGAGCGGGCGCGCGCCGGAGATGCCACGAGTTTCGATGAGTTCGTGCGCCAGGAAGAAGCGGAACTGCACTCGGGTGAAGTATCGGCCCAGCAACTGAACGCGACCGCAGCGATGGCGGACGTGGCGGTGGACAACGATGACAACGTCGCGGCGCTGATCCGCGAGTTGGACGCGCTGACTGAGCGCTTGCGGGCGATCTTGAGCCAGGGTCCGTACTTGCGGGCGGCGGGCTGACCATGCGCTTCGATCCCGCCTGGCGAGAGCACCTGACCCTGCGCAACGGCACGCCCGTCGTCCTGCGCCAGCTACGGCCCGAGGATCGCGACCTTCTGGCCGACGGCTTCGCCCACCTCTCGCCCCAGGCTCGCTATCAGCGCTTCCACGGCGTCAAGGACGCGCTCTCGCCGGCGGATCTGCGCTATCTCACGGAGTTGGACGGCAAACACCACTTCGCGCTCGGAGCGACCACTGCGGATGGCAAGCACGGCCTGGGCGTGGCCCGGTTCGTCGAACTGGAGCCGGGGATTGCCGAACCTGCGGTCACGGTGGCCGACGAATGCCAGGGCCAGGGTCTCGGTCGCCTGCTGCTGCAACGGCTGATCGAGGCGGCACAGGAACGCGGCGTGCACGCCTTCCGCTTCGAGGTCCTGGCCGACAACCAACCGATGATCAAGCTGTTGCACGAACTCGCGCCGGGCGCGGTGGCGGTGCGCGACGGTTGCGAAGTGACGCTGGAAATGCCGCTGGCCCGCCACACGACTGGTCTTTTCGCCCTTCTGGAGCTGGCCGCGCGGGGTCTGCTGGTGGTGCTGCAGGAGCGCTGGGCCAAGGCCGATTCGGCACACGACCACCCCAAACCCTGACTATTCGGCCTCGGACACCACGGCGATGCGCGGATCCTGGGGACCGCTGACCTTCTGCACTTCGACACCGTGGGCCAGCAAGTACTCGCAACCGTTCGCGCCGCCATAGCCGCCAGCGACCACGATGACCCGGGCAATGCCGGCGTGGTGGATCAACTTGGCGCACATCGTGCACGGCTCACCGGTGACGATGATCCAACCGCCTTGGGTCGCCACGCCACTGGCCGCAGCGTTGCAGATGACGTTCATCTCCGCGTGATGACAGCCGATTTCCATGCGCTCGCCGCTCGGGATGCCCAGGGTGTCGCGCAGGCACACTTCCCCACCGCACAAGTCGCCGCCGCCGCGCGGGCCGCCGTTGTAGCCGTCCATGAGGATGACGTTGCGACGCGGATCCAGCAGCAAAGCTCCGAACTTGCGGCGCGGGCAGTTCGAAGCTTGCGACAGGACCAGACATTGCTCGATACGGATCCGCAGGTGCTTGTCCTTCATGCGCGTCCCTCGCGGCTAAAGCCCATAGAGATTGGAGTACTTGCGCTCGGCGTAGCGAATGAAGTGCTCGGGGTTCAGCGGTTCGCCCGTGGCCCTGCGCACCAGTTCGTCGGTGTCCCAGCGCGACCCCGGCTGGTGCACGTGCTGGCGCAACCACTCGCGCAACGGCGCCGGATCACCTGCCGACATGCGGGCTTCCAGCTCGGGCACCTCGGTCACGGCTTGGCGGTAGAACTGCGCGGCGTAGAGGGCCCCCAAGGTATAGCTTGGGAAGTAGCCAAACGAACCACTCGACCAGTGCACGTCCTGCAAGACCCCAACGCCGTCGTCGCTCGGCTCGATGTCCAGGTATTCGCGCATCTTCTGGTTCCACACCCGCGGCAAATCGGCGACGTCGAGCTTGCCACTGAACAGGTCGCGCTCGATCTCGTAGCGCATGATGACGTGCAACGGATAGGTCAGTTCGTCGGCATCCACCCGGATGAGGTTGGTGAAGTCGACCAGGTTGAGCCCGAACACGAAGTCGTCGAGCGAAACGTCCTGCAGGAAAGGATAGGCGTGTTGCATTTTCGAATAGTGGAAGGTCCAGAAGGGCTTGTTTTGCCCGACCTGCTTTTCCCACAACAGCGACTGGCTTTCGTGGATGCCCATCGAGCGCGCGCGCGAAACCGGCTGATCCGCCAGGGACAGGTCGCGCCCCTGCTCGTACAGCGCGTGCCCGGTCTCGTGGATCATCGCCAACAGCGAGCCCGCGAAGGCTTTTTCGTTGTACCGCGTGGTGATGCGCACGTCGGTCGGACCCGCGCCGCCACAGAAGGGATGCACCGAGGTGTCGATACGTCCGCGATCGAACTCGTAACCCATGGCTCGCACGATGGTCTCACCGATCGCACGCTGACTCTCCGCCGGCACGAACGTTTCGAGCCAGGTGGTATCGACCGGCGGACGAGCTGCACGCACCCTGGCGATGAACGGCACCAGGAAGGCCTTCAACGTCGCGAACAGCGGGTCGAGAATGGCCATGGTCATGCCGGGTTCGAACTCGTCGAGCAGCACGTCGTACGCCGGCTTGCGATTGTCCACCGCCGCGGCCCGCTTGCGCGCCAGGTCGACCAGTTCGTTCAGCGTCGGTTCGAATAGCGAGAAGTCCTTGTTCTTGCGGGCCTGTACCCAGATCTCGTGGCCGCGCACGGTGGCCAGTCCCCAAGAGCGGATGAGGTCCGACGGAATGCTCTGGGCCCGCTGCTGATCGCGCCGCGCTTCCCGTACGTTGGCGTGCTGCACTTCGTCCAGACTGCGGTCGTTCATCAGGTTATCGAGCAACTGCGCAAACTTGGGATCGGTCATCCGCTCGTGGGCCAGCACCGACAGCGTGGAGATCTGCCGGCCGCGGGACTCGGTCGCGCCCGGTGGCATCACGATCTCCTGATCCCAGTGCAGGATGCCCAGCGCCTCCTCGATGGAGGACAGGTCGGAAAGGCGGAGGGTGGCTTCGGTGTACTGCGGATTCATGCGGGCCTCGAACGGAATGGACCCGGGGTTGTGCCGCCTCTCGGGGCCCACGTCAACGGCAGAAGTGCCGTCCGGATGCCGATCCGCCCGCCCGCGCTTGTCTGGGCGCCCTGCCCGCGCGTAGAGTGCCGCCTTGCCGGCCTCACGAGGTTGACGGACATCCAGTCCACTTGACGGACATACACTAGATAAACATGCCGCTTCTGACCGCCCAAGACATCCGCAAGGCCTATGGCGCCACGCCAGTGCTGGACGGCACCGCGCTGCACCTGAAACGCGGCGAGAAGATAGGCCTTGTCGGACGCAACGGCACCGGCAAGTCGACACTCCTGCGCATCATGGCCGGCGTCGAGCAGGCGGACGGCGGCACTTTCGCGTGGCGATCCGATACCCACGTCGCCTATCTGCCGCAAACTCCGGACCTTGGCGATGCCGAGACGTTGCTCGACGTCGCGCTGCAGGGCGCGGCGAAGTGCCGGACGCCGCTGGAACCGTACGAAAGGCTGTTGGCGGCCGAGCAGGCGCTCAAGGGCCTGGGCCTGCAGGACCCGCATCTTTCCGTGAAGTTGGCCTCCGGTGGCACGCAACGGCGCGCGGCGCTGGCGGCGGCCCTGCTGCAAAAGCCCGACCTGCTGCTGCTGGACGAACCGACCAACCATCTCGACGCCGACACCGCGCAATGGCTGCAGGACGCCCTGCGCGACATGCCCTCTGCGCTGGTCCTGGTGACGCACGATCGCTACTTCTTGAACATGGTGGTGGATCGCATCGTCGAACTGCGCCAGGGCCAATTGCACAGCTACGAAGGCACGTTCCAGGATTACCTCGAGACGCGGTTGGAAGAGGAGTCCCTGGAAGGCCGCATCGAGCAGAACCGGAAGCAGTTGTTGCGCGGCGAGTTGGAGTGGCTGTCGCGCAGTCCGTGCGCGCGCTCGACCAAGCAGAAGGCACGCATCCAGCGGGCGCACGGCCTGATGACCACGGACTACGAGGCCCACAAGGCGGTGCAACTGCCGTTTCTGCAAACGGAACGGCTGGGCAAAACCATCCTCGAGGCCAAGCAGCTTTCGGTCGGCTTCGAGGACCGCTTGCTGATCGCGGGCCTGGACATGCTGCTGATGCGCGGCGAGCGCATCGGCATCGTCGGACCGAACGGCGCGGGCAAGACCACACTGCTCAAGACCCTGACTGGACAGATCAAACCGCTCGCGGGTCAACTGATCACTGGTTCGAACACGCGCATCGTCGGCATCGATCAGCAACGCTCGGGCTTGGACGACAGCGAAACCGTGATGCAGGCGGCCCACGTCGCGCACGGCGAGTACATCACGATCGGTGAGCAGAAGATGCACATCGCCACCTACCTATCGAACTTCCTGTTCAAGAGCAATGACCTGCAGCAACAAGTGGCGACGCTCTCAGGTGGCCAGCGTTTCCGGTTGCTGCTCGCCCGCCGCCTGCAAGAGCCGATGAACGTGCTGGTCCTGGACGAACCGACCAACGACCTCGACTTCGAAACCCTGGAAGTGTTGGAGGAAGCGCTGCTGCAATATCCGGGCTGCGTGTTGGTCGTCAGCCACGATCGAGCGTTCCTGGACCGCGTCTGCACCGGCATCCTCCACGTCACCGGCCAAGGCGACGCGGTCGTACACACCGGCAACTACTCGCAATTCCTGGCACGACAGGCCGCCGATCGCAAGGCCGACCGCCAGCGCGAAATGGCTGCCCGCCCGGCCGCCAGCGCGAGCGCACGCAACGAGGACGCGCCGCCGAAACCGACGTTTGCTGAAGAAAAACGCCTGGGTACCATCGAAGCGGAAATCGAACGTGCGGAAAATGCGGTGACCGCGCTCGAGACCAAGCTGGCAGACCCGGCTATCGCCGCGAACTACCCGGAACTGAACGCCGCCACCAAGGACCACGAGATCGCCGTCAAGCTGCGCGACTCGCTGTACGACCTGTGGCAGGACCTGGAAGCGAAGGCTGGCGCGTGGAAGGCCTGGAAAGACCGCAAGTAAACAGGGTTTCGGTCTATTTGCCCAGCGCGCGCAGGATCTTGTCCGCCACGCCGCCGCCCCACCACACCTTCATCAAGCCGATGAAGCCGTTGTAGACCTTGGGGTTGTAAGGATACCACCACAACTCTTTCTTGAGCCACGGCAGCCGGTTGCGGCCGTGCACGTGGCGCACCTGGCACAAGTCGCGCAGTCCCTGGGCGCTGTGTACCTGCCCCAAGCCGCTTTGCTTGAGCCCTTGCCACGGCGTGCCCGGCATCGCGTGCGTGTCGATGCAGACGTTGACCATCGCCGTGCCCGCTTCCAGCCGTTCGGCCATCTTGCGGCCATGCGCATCGTTGCCAGTGAACACGTAAGCCATCAGACCCTTGTCGGAATCGTTGGCCATGCGCAGGGCTTCCTCTTCGCCATCGACCTCGACGAACGCGAGCAGAGGCGAAAAACTCTCCTCTTGGGTGATGCGCCAACCGTGCTGCACGTGGTCGATGACGGTGGGCGGGAACTTGCGCCCGTCGGGCTGGCCACCGGTCCGCACCCGTCCGCCCTTTTCGACGGCGTCCTGCAAGATCTCCTGGCCAATGGCGATCTGCGGCTGGAAGGTCATCACCCCGACGTCGGTGTCGAGCGACTCCGGATCACCTTGGCGCAAGTGTCCGACCGCGGTGACCACCTTGTCCACGAGCGTGGCCGCGATGCGCCGATCGACGTACACCCGCGAAATCGAAGCGCAAACTTGCCCACTATTGGCAAAGCCTCCCCACACCAGCGCCGCCGCAGTGCGCTCCAAGTCTGCGTCCGCCGTCACGATGGCCGGATTGATGCCGCCCAGCTCGAGCACGCACGGAATCAACTGCTGGGCACAAGCTACCGCCACGCGTCGACCGGTCGGCACGCTGCCCGTGAACATCACCTGGTCGACCCCTGCGGTGACCAGCGCAGCGCCCGTCGGCCCTCGCCCGGTTATGACTTGCAGCAGGTCCGCCTGCAGCGCGGGCTCGCGGCGGCCGGCATCGTCCCACAACGCCTTGAACCGCATGGCGATGAGCGGCGTGATTTCCGACGGCTTGATCACCACCGCATTGCCGGCGAACAGCGCCATCAGGGCGTCACCCAGCGGAATGGACAGCGGAAAGTTCCACGGGCCGATGACGCCGATGACGCCGCGGGGCACGCAATGCAGGTAGCTGCGCCGCTGCACCATGAAGTGGAGGTGAATCTTCTGTGGAGCCAGGATCTTGGGCGCGCGCGTCTCGAAATACGCCAGCAGGTCGCACACCGGCAGCACGTCGTGGGTCAGCGCTTCCTGTAGCGGTTTGCCATTCTCCCGCGCGATGGCGTGGGCCAGTTCGTCGGCGTTTTCCGCCAGGGCAATCCGCAAGGTTCGCAGGGCCTTGCATCGCGCCTTGACCGACAGCCGGCCCCACGCGACCTGGGCCTTGCGGGCGCGGGCGACGGCTTGCTGCACCTCGTCCGCGGTGTGGATCGGCACTTCGCCCAGCAACTCGCCGCTGGCGGGCGAATGGATGACCAGGGTCTCGCCCGCCCGCGGCACTTCCTGCTTGGGCAAGTCATGGCGCGAGGGTGGCGTGCCGAAACCGTTGCTGGAGGATCCGTTGTGACTTGCAGCCATGGCTACACCTCGCTGAATCGAAAGCTATTGTTCGCGGATGTACAGTTCGACCGCGATGCCGCTGGTCAACCACGCGCCGTCATGGTGCAGGCTGCCGCACTGACCGTGGAACGAGCCATCGTACAGGCACACTTGGTGGTCCGGACTCGTGCCGATGCAAAAGTTGGCTTTGCGGTCCAGGGTTCCGCCCCAGTCCCACCAGATGGCGTTGCCGTAGCCCGTGCCGCTGAGCACCTGCAGGCCGAACGCGCCGTTGGCGCTGTAGTCCCAGCCGTCGTCGATGCCCGGGAAGCTGAACAATTTGTTGATGGTGGTGTACGGTCCGGGGCCGAACTTGACCACCGAGGCCGGCGTGGCGCCATCGCTGGCGAACTTCGTGCCGTTGTAGAACTTGCTCATGACCTGGCCGCCCGGCGCCCAGCCCTTGCTGATCTTGAGCAACGTCGCCCAGCGATTGGCGGTGTTGCACGTGGACTTGTCGCCCGCGACCATGGACATGCCGCGTGTCCAGCCGCCGCCGTTGGTGGTCATGTCGCAGTATGCCTGCATCGGATCGCTGCCCGCGCCCGGACCGTCGGGATCGAGCCAATAGGTGCCGTCCTTGCTGATGGGCGCCTTGGTCAGGATGTCCTTGCACGAAGCCCCGGGATTTTCCGCAGTGCCGATGGCGACCAGGACCAACGGGTAGAAGTCCTTGCCGTTACACACGTAAAGCGCCTTGTCCTTGCTGTTGACGTAGGCATAGCCGAGCTGTTCCGCGCTGCAAGTGACCGGATGCGCCGTTGCCACCTGGAATTTCAAGCCGCCGCCCGCAATCAACACGCCGTTGCTCATCACCTTTTTGCTCGAAAGCGTGGACACGTTGACCGACCAGGACTTCAACTCGCCGTCCGTGGTGTTGTTCAAGAACAGCGTGTCGATGACCGTGAGTGTCCATTTGCCCTTGGGATTCTTGCCCACCCACGCAGTCAGGTCACCGCTGACGACCTTGTCCGGCGTGGGATAAGTGCCCTTGAGCGCGGGGCCCTTGGCGCCCTTGTCGTACAACACGTAGTCGACCTTGTTCGGATCGGTCAGCAAGATCTTGACGTTGGCGATGTCCGAATTGCTCAGATCCAGCGAAACCGTCAGGCCTTGGGCGAGACCGAGGTCGGGAACGGTGATGCTGTCCGCGGTGCCGGTCGGCTTGTTGTCGGCGACGGCGACAGGCGTGGTCGCGCTGGTCAGGACGTCGGTGAACTGGTTGGTCAAGAGATTGTTCGAGATCTCATTCAGGCCGTCCGCCGGCAACGCCGTGGGATCCAGGGCGACGATGCAGTCCAGCGTGCCGTCCGCTTTGATGCCCTTGACCACGAGCCCCGTGCCGCACGCGCTGCCGACTTTGGCGAGAACCGGCTGATCCTTCAGGTCATTCCAGCTTCCCGAGCTCGCGACCACAGCCAGATTCGCCGCTTTGGCATAGCCCGACAAATCGGGCAGGCCGGTCAAGTCCGCGTAATTGCCGGTGGCAGCGACGTTGGCGAGCTTGGCGGCGACAGCATAAACGTTCAGGTCCGGCGTGCCGGTCAGATCGACGTACTGCCCAGACGTGGCGATCTTGGCCAGGCCGGTCGTCTTGGTGAATGCCTGCAAATCCGAAGCCTTGGCATAGTCCTTGAGCACGGCGGCATCCAGGTGCGCGGTGGTCACGCAGCCCGAGCAAGCCAGCGTGCCAGCCTGGGTGGCGGCAAGCGCGTAGGCCACCGCGCGCAAAGGTACGCGCGCCAGTTCCGGATCGTTGCCCACTTGCACGCCCAACCAGCGATCCGCACCCAGGCCGCCCGGCGCCAAGGTAGAGGTCGTCAGCGCCACCTTGGCTCCGAGCGCCAGATGAAAGCGACCAGCCACGGCCGTTGCGACCAGCGGGCCTTCGCTCCAGAGCGCGGCACCGCCCTTCTCG
Source organism: uncultured Enterobacteriaceae bacterium (assembly GCA_964356325.1). Lineage (GTDB taxonomy): Bacteria > Myxococcota_A > UBA9042 > UBA9042 > UBA9042 > CAYHHL01. The sequence goes on from CAYHHL010000031.1 coordinate 39,630, forward strand.
GCGGCATAGACGTTGAATGTCAGGGCGTAATCACCATCGGCCACGGGACCGCTCGCCGTCGAAGTCAGCAGGCCGTCCACGGCCAGGGTCGTGGCAGTTGCCGCCCACGTGGGCGCGCTGGCGGCGAGGGCTGCGAACACGAGGGCAGCAGTCAGGCGGCGCATCGAAGACCTCGAAGGTGACAGTGTGGATCAGGCCGGGCCGTTTGCCAGCATATCCCGATGGGTGCGCAGCGGCAACGGTGCTGCGGAATTGTCGCCGCCGTGCTATGTGCGTGGCCGAGCGCGTCTGGACCAGCGCTGCTGTGGGTGTCGACATGAAGCGCTTTGCATCTCTGCTCTTGGCCGGCCTGGCTGCCTGTGCGACGCCAGCGGTGCCGCCCGCGACCGATGCCGGCGTGACGCTTGACGTGGCCGACGCCAGCCCCGACCTGGCGAGCAGCGCGGACGCCGCCAGTGACCAGACGGCGCCTGCCGACGTGGAACCGACCGAATGCGAAAAGGCTTGTGCCAAGTACGCTGGCTGCGCCGCCCTGCCCGCCAAGCAGTGCGTAGCCCGTTGCGCAGGTGCCGATCCGTGCGGATCCACGTGCGTCACCGACGCCAAGACCTGTGAAGACGCGGCGGATTGCCTGGGTGCCTACGCACCGCTCGCCGAGTTCAGCACCGGACCGTTCGGCAGCGTGTGGCGCGAGATCGCCGACGAAGTGGAACTGCCGCTCGCCGACGGGCCCTGGTCGCTCGAGAAGCACTTCAACGGCCGGGATTCGTACGTCTTCTTCCTGACCGCAGCCGACTTCAAGTACGCGCAGCAGTTGTGGAAGTCCAGCGTCAAGAACTGGCTCAAGGGTTCACCGCACAATGTGCACTACTTCTTCTTGGGTTATGCGAACAAGAGCGGCGACGCGACCGCGCAACCCCAGGTCGATGCCGTACAGAAGGCGGTGACCACCGCAATCGGCAAGATGGACGCGTTTTCGCAGTGTTTGTGGACGCCGCGCATCCATTTCGTGCAGGACCCGGTGCAAGGCGTCGGCGGGCCCCTGCTGGACTTGATTCAGGCTGAGGGTGGCGTCGCGCACGTGGCGATCGACCGGTTCCAGCGCTGGCGGCAAATCGGCCTCATGTCGCTGGTCGGCGCGAGTTCGCCGGATCTGGCGCTCATCGACTACGAGGTGCGCCACTGGAATTTCGAGTGGGATCGCGAGCAAGCGCTGGCCAAGCAGCAGGTCACGCTCATACCGGTGCACAACGCCAAGGACGGCGCGGGGTTCGACATCGAGATCGACTTTCCGCCAGCGGCCGAGATGGCCAAGTTCGACACCATGCAGTTTGACCTGAACGCCTCGTGCAAGGACCACAAGGATGAGAACTGCGCGGAATGGGACTACATTTCCCGAGCGTACTTGTGCGAGCGGGTCCAGGCCGAAAGCGCCAAGGACCTCGCCGCCGCCTGCACGCCCGCCGCTGCCGGAATCGCCGCCGACACCCAAGCCTGCACCTGCACCGGCGTCGACGGCCAGACCGTTGGCCGCACGCGCACTTGCAAGGCCGACGGCAAGGCGTTCGGGCCGTGCCAATGCGGTTGCCCGCTCGAAATCGGCCGTTGGATCACGCCCTACCACCGCGAAGGCCGCTGGGTCAGCGACGCCACGCCGTTCCTGGCGCTGATCGGCAAGGGCGGCAAGCAGCGAATCAGCTTGGATGCCGCGAACTTCCCGATGGTGGACTTCACCGTGCGGCTTTCGAACCAAGGCAAGGGCGTGCGCCCGGTCAAGCTGGTCGACCTGTTCGGCGGCGGCGGTTTCGGGCCGACCTACAACGACAAGTACAAGCCGATCGCCGTCGAAATCCCCAGCAACACCAAGAAGGTCGCCCTATTCGCCTTCATCACCGGGCACGGCTGGGGGGCGGAGAAGGCCAACTGCGCCGAGTTCTGCAACCACACCCACCACTTCGGTCTCAACGGCACGGAATTCGTCAAGAACCAGCCGGTGGTCGGGCAAACGATGGGCTGCGCGGAACAGGTCGACCAGGGCACGGTCCCCAACCAGTTCGGCACTTGGAACCTGGGACGCGGCGGCTGGTGCCCAGGCCTGGACGTCAAGCCGTTCGACGTCGACGTCACCCAGGCGGTGAAGATCGGCGCCAACAACACCTTGACCTACAAAGGCTTGTTCAACGGCGCAAACTACAAGCCCGAACCGAGCGGCCAGTCGAACAACGGCTTCGGCGCCAACATCGACATGCGCTCCTGGTTGGTCTTGTACGAGTAGGCCGCCCCTCGACCGGGCGCATCCGCGAACTGATTCTGGGCCGGGGCAATGACCAAGGGGGTGG
>CAYHHL010000032.1:0-30893 GCA_964356325.1 uncultured Enterobacteriaceae bacterium
ACCCGAACCCGAACCCGAACCCGAACCCGGAGCCGGAGCCGGAGCCGGAACCGGAACCGTGACGCCGACGAACAGCATGACGCAATCGTGACCTCCAGCGCGTGGACCTGCCGCCGAACGCTGGCCTACACTCCCGGACGCGAGCGCCGCAGCCCCGGCTCGCCGTCCAGGAGACCATGGCACAACCTTCGAACCGCCCGAATCGGCCGATCCGCTCCCGGCTGGGTCGCCTGTGGATGCGCAGCCTCGGCTGGCAACTGGCGGGAAGTCTGCCCGAAAAGCACAAGTTCGTGCTCATCTCGTACCCGCACACGTCCAACTGGGACTTCGTGCACTTGCTGGCGATTTCGTGGGCGATGGGTTTCCGCGCCCAGTGGATCGGCAAGACCAGCCTGTTCCGCTTTCCGTTCGGCGGCTTGATGAAGGCCCTGGGCGGCATTCCGGTGGTGCGCGGCGGCAAGCAGGGCCAGGTCGAGCAGGTGGCGCAGCGGTTTCGTGAATCCGAGGAATTGATCGTCGCCATCGCGCCCGAGGGCACCCGCAAGCACGCGCTGGGCTGGAAGACCGGGTTTTACAACATCGCGGTGAGCGCGGGCGTGCCGCTGCAACTTGGCTTTCTGGACTACCAGCGCAAGGTCGGCGGCTTCGGGCCGCTGGTGACGCCGACCGGTGATCTGGAGCAGGACATGGCGACGCTGCGGGCGTTCTTTTCGGGCGTTGCCGGCAAGTTTCCGGAGCAGGCGGCGCCTATCGTGATTGCGCCGAAAGCGGTGAAGTAGCTAGCCGTTTTGCACCAAAGCCCGCCCCACATGCAGCCCCACAGCAAAGATCGACAACTGCGGTGGCACCCCAATCGAGCTCGGGAACACCGCGCCGTCCGCCACCCACAGCCCCTGCAGATGGTGGTGCTTGCCGCGGCTATCCACCGGCGCGCGCTTCGGATCGTCGCCCATCGGCACCGCCCCCAGCGGATGCACCGCGGTCAAGGGCAGGGCGCTCATGTCCAGGCTCGCCAGCCCGTCGATCTCCGCGGCATTGTGCAAGATCCTCGGCGGATCCGAGGGAATCCACACGCGCTTGGCCCCCGCCGCGAACAGCAGCCGCGCGCTCGCCTGCAGCCCCAGAAGCAACTCGCGCGAATCCGCGGCGTTGGGCACGTACTCGATGCGCAGGCCCAGGTCGCCATCCGGCGTCACCTTGCCCGCGGTGGTCTCGTGCAGCATAGCGGTCAGTACGCCCAGGTGCGCGTAACGGCTCATCAAGCCGCGGTGTGAAGCGCCCCAGGCCGGCATCATCGTCGCCACGCCCATCGGATGCCCGAACGCCGGCACGATCCACAACCGCTGCGCCTTCCGCGCCTTGCCCGGGGGCGGCTCGAAGTCCAGGAACTCCGTACACTCATAGGTTTGCGGAATGCCCTGCCACGCGTTGACCGGCTCGGCGAAATCGCCCGCGACCACCACAGCCGGATGGATGCGCAGCGTGCGCCCGGTCTGGCCCGAGGGATCCGGCACGTCCGAACGTTGCAGCAGGGCCGCCGTCCCCGTCGCCGAAGCCGCCAGACAGACTCGGGAAGCGTGTACCGTCAGTTCGCCCGCGGGCGAGCCGTCCAGTGGATCGACCGCCCGGGCGCGCACCCCGGTCACCCGGCCGTTGTCGTGCAGCACCCGGGTCGCCTGGCAGTGCACCAGCACGTCGGCGCCGGCGTGAATCGCCCGCGGCATCGGGATCTTGGCCGCGTTGTTCTTGGAGTCGTAGGCGCAACCGATCTCGCAAAAGCCACTGCCGATGCAGCCGGTCCGGTTGTGGGCCAGACCGCCGCCGCGCCAGCCCAGGGTGTTGCACCCCAGTTCGAGCAATTGGTTGTGCCGATTCCACTTCTCGCGCGGCACCGTCGAGACCGCAAGCAGCGTTTCCACTTCGGCGTACAGCCTGGCCCACACCTCGGGCGACAGGTGGCGCATGCCGTGGTCGCGTTGCCAGGCGTGCAGCACCGGATCGGCAATCCGCTTGCAGAGGTTCAAGTTGTGCAGCGTCGAACCGCCCACGCCCTTGCCCTGGTGGATGCGGATGCGCCGATCCGCGGTCGTGCGGCCCGCGCCGTCCCAGTACAGTCGGGGCAGCATCTGCTCTTCGCGCTGGGTCATGTCCTCGGGTGCAAAAAATCCGCCGGCTTCCAAGACGACGACGCGCAAACCGGCTTCGGCGGCGACCATTGCGGCCATGGACCCGCCGGCGCCACTGCCGATGACGCAGAGGTCGGCGTGGAGGTCGCGGGCAGGCAGCGTGCGAGCGTCGTGGATCAACGGAATTCCAATGGTTTCTTCTGCATCGAGAGGGGCTGTATCGACCGAGGCAGGGTTGTGGACGGCGCGACCAGGGCGGCATACGAAGCTCGGCGCGGCCGCGGCACGGCTGGCACCCAAGGCCCCGGATAGCCCAGCTCGGGCCAGGTCGCGGGCTGCTGATAATACCCGAGCATGCACAGGTCGCGCAGCCCGGCGAAGGCCTCGGCCAGCACGCCGCCATGGCCACGCAGTTCGAGCAGGTAGGCCAGGCGCTCGTCGACTTGCAAGTGCGAGAAGCGGTGCAGGTGCAGGCTGAGCGGAGTGCCGTGCTCGATGACGATCAGCAACGCATGGATGTCACTGCGCGACGTCGGCGCCAAGGTCGCGACATAGCTGTCGATCGCGTCGGCCACCGGACGCCACGACGCCCGTCCCGCACCAATCGGCAGCGGCGGCCCCGGCGGAATCAGCGCTTCGGCGGCGGCCATCAGGATCACGGCTTCGCGCTCGGACAGCGCCGTGCCAGCCCAGTTCGGCACGTCCGGATAACCTGTGAGGTTCAATGCGATGACCGCGCCGGTCGCCAGCGTCGCACCGATCAGGAACCGGCGGCGCGAAAAGCTCGGGTGCGCCATGTCCTGCGGCTTCAACTCGGCTCGGCCCAAACGCTTCTGCAGCCCGGCCGGCAGCTTCTGGCGCCAGTCGTCTTGCGCGGGCAGCGGACCGGCGCGCCGCACGGTGTTCCAGAACAGCACGCGCCCGATCGACCGACCCTCGCGCCGCGCCTTTTCGGCATCGCGCAGCAGGGCCGCCATCGCCTTGCCGGTGTACAGCGGCTCCAACTCGATGCCTTCGCTGCGCAATGCCGTCACCGCATCCAGGGAGGATCGCGACGCCTTGCCATAGCCCGCGCCGACTTGCGCATAGTCGAGAATCACCGCGTTCGGCTCGATTTCGGCGGCGATGGCCAGGCCATTTTCGGCCAGGTAGTGCTGCAAGTCCGCCATCAGGCTGCGCAACCGGGTCCGCGAGGCCAGCGCGCGCTCGACCGCCGCCACCGCGTGCACCGTGGTCTTCAGACCGCCCAGCGCCAACCCGAGCGCCAGACCTACCGCCGTGCCACCTGAACCCAGCGACACGTAGACCCGTTGCGGTTCAGGCAGCACGCCTGCGCGCACCTGGGCCGCCAGTTCCACGCCCGCGCGCACCAGGCCGACCATCCCGACCGGCACCGTGCCACCCGGCGGAATGATGGGAATACCGCGACTTTGCAGCGACAAGAGCACCGCTGGATTGCGCAGCGCCAGGCCGACGCGCGAGCCATGGAAAGTCAGTTGGGTGCTACCGGACGCGATGAACGCGAGATTGTCGAGCACGCCCGCCGACAGCGGCTCCCAGAACAGGTGGGCGTCCAACTTCCGACCCAGCAGACGCGCCGCCTCGGTACACGCGACGAGGTGACCGGAGCCGACCGCGCCGACCGAGATCCACCGCTCGGCATCGCGCCAGGGCGGAGTCGCCAGCAGGAAGTCGAGCTTGCGGGCTTTGCTGCCCCCGAACAGAGGCATCGTCAGGTCGTCGCGTTTGGTGCCCAGCCACTCCAGACCGAGTTGCGCGGCAAGCGAGGGCATCTCCTGGACCGGCGTCGGCTCCTGCACCCAACCGAGGCGCGGCAAGGCGTCGAAAGCAGAGGTGTCCTTGAGCAAGCGCGTATTGAACGTCGGCGTCGACGTGGTCACGGCAGCGCCCCCGGAACCAGTTCAGCGCGAGCGATGGCGGACTTGCTGGCGCGGCGGGTTTGCGCAAGCGGTTCGATGACATAGGTGACGCGCAACACCAGACCGTCGCGGCCTTGGATCTTGAGTTCGTGCGTGCCCAAGGCGAAGTTCGGCCGCTGCTCGCGTTTGCGTTTGCCCGTCAAAGGCTTGGTGGCTTCAGAAGCCTGGTTGTCCTCCAGCGCCATGTCCGCGCGGCTGGGCACCGGTTCACGGGCCAGTGGTTGCAGCGCCCACGGCAGCGCTTCGGCGTCGAGCCACAGTCCCTGACCGATGCGCGTGCCGGAAAGCCACAGTTCGCCATCGAGTTCACGCTGCAGCGGCAACGGCGCGAGACTGCCCAAAGGCATCACGTCGCCCGCCCGCAACCGCGGCACCTTCACGTGGCGCGCCCGACCGTCGACACCCAGGCGCAATTCGATCGACATGGACGCCCCCGCGGCAAGCCCGCGACCGCCATCCTCCAGCACGAGTCGCAGGAAGCGCAAGTGCAACTGCGCGGTCCGCATCGCCCCGCGCGGCTCAGCGTAGGGCCCGAGGTGGCCCGAGGCGAAGTGGCCGGTCCAGGTCTCGAAGCGCCTGCCCTCGCTGCCGTCGCGCTTGTGTTCGCCGCCGGAGAAGCAAAACACCACGGTGTGGCCGCAGATGCGCCCGAAGCGTTCGCCGGGGCCATACAGGATGCTCGCGCGCCAGGTGCCCGAATCCAGGAAGAAGGAGTCGACCCGGCGTTTGCGCCGCCCGCGGATGGGCACCTGATCGGGGAAGTGCGTGTGCCCGGCGACCACCGTGTCGATGCTGCCGTCCTGCAAGCCAGGCTCGTATTGCGCCAATTCCGCGGGCTTGCACTCGGTCTCGGCACCGCGAAACGGCCAGGCGAACGGCAAGGAGACGGCCCAGCGCGAAGGCAGGTGCGTAATGCCCTTGAGGACCAGGCTGGCTATCGGATCGGTGAACCACGCGCCGACGCCGAGGCGTTGGGCCTCGCGTACGAAGAACGCATCGCCGCAGACTTGCGTGAAGATGTCGAGGATCACAGGGCGCAACAACGCCAGCGGATCGCCGCCGAGCTTGCTGCGTTGCTGGGCCAGGTAGTCGAACAGGGCGCCGGCTGGACGCACGTCGTCGAACTCGAGCAAGGCCAGGTAAAGCCTGCGGTAGCGGTCGCCGGCACTACCTGGAATGCGCAGTTCGGTCGCGTACAGGGCGCGAAAAGCCACGGCGCAGCGCAGGGCGATGTCCACGCACATGGCGTCGCCCAGGCACGGCCGCGCGTAGGTGGCGTCGTCGGCGTGGACAGCCCTACCATAGTCGGTTTCACTAGCGAAGTTCCAGCGATCGAACTCATGGCCGTGGCGCACCACCACTCCGTAGCCCAGTTCGCGCGCCCGCGCGTGGGACAGCGCCGGGGTCTGGGCCGCCGCCGCAGCGTGGTTCGGCCGGCGCAAGGCGTGGGGAAACGGTTCGTCGCTCGCGGGCATGGACAGCAACTGGCGCACGCGCTTGCGCACCGAGGGCCACATGTTCGCGAGGCGATCGTGGTTGCCAGGAATGAAGTGGACTTCGATGCGGGTGCCCATCGGCAGCCGCTGCACGCCCGCCCGCGTCAAATGCATGGCTTCGTTCACGAACCGACCTAGTACACGAAAGAACGTGCGGTTATCGGCTTCGATGGCGTCGAGGATCGCCAGCACGCGCTGACACAGTGGCCCACCGTCTGGCCCAGGATCCTCGTCGGTTGGGCGCACATCATTGGGATTGTTGATGAACCAATGCGGAGTACGGTGCAACTCGAAGATGTCGCCGGCCAGCACGAGTTCGACGTGATCGACGTTCTGGCGCAGGACCGCGTCGTGGATCATCGAAAACCAGCGGCGCAGGGCATTGGGCGACACGTTGCGCCGCACGCCACACTCGACGACCTCGCCGCCGTCGCCACAGTAGCGAACCGCGTCGTCAGACGTGTGCTGCAAATGCAGGTCGCTGACGATCGCTAGCACTGGCTTTTCTCCTATGGGTGCAGGCAGCATGGCAGACGGGATGCGGGCGAATCAAGCCAGGACCCAGGCTCGTGCGTCGCCGCGCGTTGGGTCATGAGTGGAGGAAGCGGGCAATGCCAGTGGATCTGCGATGTCCCGCGTGTCGTCGGCCCGAGGACCCCAGCGTTTCAGGAACTGGCACTGGCATGCACACCTCCGCGCTGGCTGCCGACGGTCGCTGCCTGGGCTGTGGCATCGCCTGGCCGCAGGTCGCCGATGGTCTGGGCATGCTGCCGGTGATGTTGCCCGACGTGCAGGCCGCCCAATCAGCCCTGGATCTGGCGCGGGATCTGCTGGCGCGGCTGGACGGGCCGCAAACCGCGATTCCGCCTGAACCCGAGGCCTTGGCGTTGCTCGAACTGGTGGCGACCTGGGGGCCAGCGCATTGGGGCATGCACGCACAACCACCCTTGCCGTCGACGGATTCGGCGTGGCTGCACGGCTGGCTCGACGGTGACCTGCCGCCCGGGCCAGTGCTCGTGCTGGGGTGTGGCGCCGGGGCGGAACTGTGCGCGCTGGCGCGGCCAGACCGTGAGTTGGTGGCGATGGACGCGGTGCCGGCGCTGCTGATGTTGGCTCGGCGACTGGCGAATCACGAAGTGACCTGGCTGCCGTACCGCACCGACGCGCTCAGGTTCGCCGCCCGGCCGATCGAGCTGCCGTCAGAAACGCGGGAGACACTGAAGCGCGTGACGTGGCTGTGCGGCGATGCCCTGGATCCGCCTTTCGAACCGGAGACTTTCGCCGCGGTAGTGGCGCTGAACCTGCTCGACGCCGTGCCTGAACCGTTGGTGCTGCTCGGCCAGTGCGAGGCGTTGCTGCGTCCGGGTGGCGTGCTGCTTTTGGCCTCGCCGTACCACTTCCAGCCGCAAGTCACGCCGGGGGCTCGGTATCTGTTGCGCTGGCTGCCCGCGGACCTGGACCTGCCCGCCGGCATGGAACGGCTGCTGACGGGCAGGGCGATCCCGGATTTCCTGGACAACCTGGCTGTGGACCGCTCGGCCGTCGACGTGCCGTGGCAAGTGCGCGTCCATCCCGGCTTCACAGCGCAGTATCGCTTGCACGTCGTGAGGTTGCGCAAGAACGCCTGACGGCTTCAGCTACAGGTCGTTGAGGATGCGCGAACGCTGGGCATCGTACTCTTCCGGCGTGATCAAGCCCTGATCGAGCAGGCCTTTCGCCTTGGCCAACCGGGCCGCGTGATCGTCGACGGGCGCGGCCAAGGCCGTGGGTCGCGCATGGCCTTGGATGTCGGAGCTGGCTTGCTGGACGACGCGACGGAATTCGAACGGATCGGCGATGTGCGAAAACGCTTCGCGGGTGCCGCCGGTGCCGACGACGACGAGCGTGCCGTAGCCCAGCATGCGCGCGAAGAAACCCTGCTCCACGTCGACGGATTCGACCTTGCTGAGGTTCAGGTCCACGGTCCGGCGCGCGAAGATACCGACCTTGATCATGACCCTGCGGTCGGTGACGGCGAATTCCGAGCACTTGCGGTCGAGCCACGGGCCGATGAACAGCGTCAGGATGCCGCGCCAGGTCAGGAAAGTGATCCAGTGCCGGTGCGTCTGGAGCAACACGCGTTCGTGGGTCAGCAGGTTGTCTTCGACATAGCTCACGGTGGGCCTCGCTGGTTGCGCTTGTAGCACTCAGGCGCCCTTGCCTGCCAGCGCCGCAGGACCGATCCTGCCGGCCGGAGGTTTACATGACGCCTGAAAACACTGTGACGCCTGAAAACACTGTGACGCCTGAAAACACTGTGACGCCTGAAAATGCGGCTACCACGCCGAACGAACCTAGCCTGCAGGAGCGCTTTGCCCCCGAGAACCGGTGCTTCGGCTGTGGTCCCAAGAATGACAAAGGCTTGCGCATCCGCAGCTTCGTCCAAGGCGACGAGGTCGTGGCCGAGTGGATGCCCGAACCGCACCATCAGGCGTTCGAAGGCATGCTGAACGGCGGGATCTGCGGCGCGCTGCTGGATTGTCACAGCAACTGGACGGCGGCGTGGCACCTGATGCGCCAAAGCGGTGAAGCGACGCCTCCGTGTACGGTCACTGCGGATTTTGCCGTCAAGCTCAAGCGGCCCACGCCGATGGATCAGCCGGTGCAGTTGCGCGCCAGGGTCATCGAATCGACGGCGGATCGGGCGATCGTGCAAGCCGAGTTGATCGCGCACGGCAAGGTGACGGCAACCTGTCGCGGCACGTTCGTCGCGGTGCAAGAAGGCCATCCAGCCTACCACCGCTGGTAGATCCCAGCGTCAACTCCAGGTCAGGCCCTCGGCAGCCAACCGGCCCAGCGCGCCGTACTGGAACGCGAAGTTGCGCGCGCCGTGGCCGATGGGCAGGCCAGCCACGACCGGAATGCCCAGCGGTTCCAACAAGTCGCGCAACACGTCAGACAGCTGCCAGGTCAGCGGTGGCGCGTCCTTGCGCGGCGGCGGTTCGCACCCCAGGAAGTCGCCCAGCGCGATTCCCACGGCACCGTCCAGGCTTCCCGCCGCCAGCAGTTGGGTCAGCAGCCGATCGATGCGGTAGGGCGGCTCGGCCAGATCCTCGAGCACGACGATGGCGCCGTGGCTGTCCAACGCTTCCTTGGTACCGCAAAGGCTCGCAAGCACGGCAAGATTGCCGCCCAGCACCGGCCCGCGCACGCTCGAATCGGGCCCGCAGAGCAGGTGCCCAGGCATCGGCGTCGGTCCTCGCCCGGTCAACAGGTCGTGCAGCGCGTTTCGACTCTCGGCGTCGCTCAGGACCGCCCCCGGCGCTGAGGCAGGGTCGAACTCTGCGAGATTTTGCAGGACTGGCGCGTGCACGCCGTTCAGGCCGCGTCGCTGCAGGGCGATCAGCAGGACCGTCGCATCCGAGAAGCCGAACACCGGGCGGGCGTCGATGTGGTCCCAAGGCAGTGAAGCTATGGCGGAAAACGTACCGTACCCTCCGCGTGCGAACCAGACGGCGTCCAAGCCCGGCTCGGTCAGCGCCCAGCGCAGGTCCGCCGCGCGTTGCCTTGTGGTTCCAGCGGTATAGCGAAAGGTCGCGTGCAGGTTCGGGGCTTCGACGGGTTGGTAGCCCCACGCCCGCAAAGTCGCCATGCCCGCGTCGAGGCGGTCGGGCGAGAAGGCGCCTGCGGGAGCGACGACGGCGATTCGTGCGGCAGGTAGCAGCATTACAGGGCGACTTTGGCCGGTAGCCGCGCGAATTCGACCATGCCCGGCGAGGCGTACACCTTGCCAGTCTGATCGACCAGGAAACCCTCGACGTTCTTGTGCCGCGCCAACAACGCCAAGCCCGCCTTGGGACCCAGCACGAACAGCGCCGAGCTCAGGGCGTCAGCCAGCGCCGGATCCGCCGCGATCACCGTTGCTTGCACTGCAAACTCGGCCGGATTGCCAGTGCGCGGGTCGAGCACGTCGTGGTAGCGGTGGCCGTTCTTGACCACGAAACGTTCCGTGTCGCTGCGGGTCGCCGCGCTCTGGCTGCCCAGGTACAACTGCACGAACGTTTCCTGCGCCATACGCGGATGCGGCACCGCGACGTACCAATGTCGAGTCCCGGCATGGCCTTGCACGTAGGTATCATTGCCCAGGCGGATGCGGAAGTTCTCCAGGCCCTTCTGGCGCAAGACTTCGGCGGCGCGCTCGATCGCATGGCCCTGGATGATGTGCTCGAAGGTCAAGCGCACGCCTGGTTGGAGGATTCGCACCGCGCGGTTCTGCTTCATCGCGACTTGCCGACAGCCGGTCAGCGCGCGCCGGGCCGCCACCTCGTCGGGCAAGGGGCGCACGAACGGACGCGCCGTGAAGTTCCACAGGTAGTCGAAACTCGCCACGGTCAGATCGAACGCGCCCGCGGTCTCCCGGCACAAATCCAGGCAACGCTGTAGGATCAGTCGCGTTTCGTCGCTGACGATGACCTCTTCCTGGGCCGCGTCCGCGTTGATCGAGGAGATCTCGGACTGGCGCGAGGACGGATCGTACTTCGCTCCCACCCGCGCGATTTCGGCCATCGCCGCCCGCACCGCCGCCCGCGCCGTGACCGGATCCTTGGCCTGCACGCGGATGGCGCACTGGACCCCGAGCAGGGGCCGCACTTCCTCGACCTGATCCGGCTCGAGGTCGCACACCGGCGGTCGAGTCGCGGGAGGCGCGTTCGAAGGCGCGATGTACGCTGCGGGAACGGTTGCGTTTCGCGGCGGTTGCGCCAGGGCCACCCCCGAGCTCAGCACCGGCAGCGCTGCGAGCCACGGCAGCGGCAACCACGCCAGACGGAACAAGCCTTGGCGGCGAATCGGTGCGGGCGGGGTCAAAAAGGGCGGCGTCATCGGCACTCGGAGTTTGCGGACCGTCACATAGGCTGGCGACCTGTAGGCCATAGCGGGCGAGGACTCGGCTTCTGGCGCCGCTCACCCCGACCCATCAACGCGGCCACGGCGGCGATCATTCCCTCGACGGTCATCGGGAACATCGGAAAGAGCTTGCCGATGGCGGTAATCGTCATCTCGCCCCAGTAGTTCTCCGGGATCGGATTGAGCCAGGCGCGGCGCTGGAAGGCGGCGGCCAACTGCTCGAGGCGCTGCAACCCGGGAACGTCGTCGACCATGCCGAACTCGATCGCACCATAGGGCGAAAACAGCTCGCGCGGCGCCATCCAGCCATCACCGACCACGAAAAGGTGGGTATTCGGGGGCACGCCGCGCACGATCTCCTCGATCGGCTTGCGCTTGAGCATCGCCATGTCGGTATACAGCTCTGCATACACGCAGTTGTGGAAGTAGTAGACCTCGACCTCGCGCAGCCCGCCGCCCTGCTTCATCGCCGAGAAGAACGCTTCCACGATGCGGCCATGCGGATCCATCGAGCCGCCGGAATCGAGCAGCAGCACCACGCGGGCCGAATTGCGCCGTTCGGGCCGCTCGACGACCTCGATCTCGCCGGCGTTGTGCGCGGTCCGGCGGATGGTCTCGTCCAGATCCAGTTCTGTTCGCCGCGACTTGCGCTCCAGCCGGCGCAGCCGCCGCACCGCGACCATCAACTGCCGGGTATCGAGCACCACGTCGGATCGGTAGTTGCGAAACCGCCGCGCGCGCGCCATCGCCACCGCCTGACCTCGCCCCGTCGCCCCTTCGCCCACTCGCATGCCCGTGGGATGATTGCCACCTTGCCCGAACGGACTGGTGCCGCCGGTGCCGATCCACTTGGAGCCGCCGTCGTGGCGCTCGGTCTGTTCCGCGAGTCTTTCCTCATACAGCTTGCGCAGTTCATCGAGCGAAAGGTGTTGGAGCTGCTCCAATTCCTCGGGCGACAACGCCGGCGTCTGGATCGGCTGCTCGAGCCAGGACTGCAGGTCGTGCACCAACGCCTGTGGCAGTGCAGCCCCTTGGAAGTACGCGGCAAAGGCCTGGTCGAAGCGATCGAAGTCGGCCTCGTCGCGGCACACGATGGCCCGGGCGGCGCTGTAAAACGCGCGCAGGGACGGCTCGATGGTGCCGGCGTCCAAGGCTTGGGTCAGAGCTAGCCATTCGCCGACGCCGACCTGGAGGCCCGCGGTGCGCAACATGGCGTGAAACCCCGTGAACATACGAGCAGTTCCTCGGTGAGATCGACTGGCCTAGCGGGATCGGACCGTAGGCGCCGGACGCGACGCACGCTGGGTATCGGCTTCCTGCTTGAGCAATACGCCAGCGAAAGGCAGCGAAGCCTCGAGCTTTTCCACCGAGATCCCGGAGAGCCGCAGCCCCGCGAGCCAGTCGATCAGTTCCGAGGTCGACGGCTTCTTGCGCAGTTCGGGAATCGACCGCAGGGCCAGGAACTTGCGCAACGCCGCCGCCAGCAGGTGGTCGTCCACGTCGGGATGGTGCACGCGCACGATGCGATTGAGCAGTGCCTCGTCCGGGAACTCTATGTAATGAAAGACGCAACGGCGCAGGAACGCATCGGGCAGTTCCTTCTCGGCGTTGGACGTGATGACCACGATGGGCCGTTGCCGCGCCACGACTTCGCGACCGGTCTCGCCGACGACGAAGCGCATGGCGTCCAGTTCATGCAGGAGATCGTTGGGGAACTCGATGTCGGCCTTGTCCACTTCATCGATCAGCAGCACGCAACGATCCGGACGATCGAAAGCCTGACCGAGCGGCCCCAGCTTGATGTACTGGGCGATGTCGCGCACGTCCTTGTCGCCGAAACGCGAGTCGTTCAGCCGAGCTACCGCATCGTACAAGTACAGGCCGTCCTGCGCGCGGGTCGTCGACTTCACGTGCCACGTCAGCAGGGGCAGGCCGAGCCCATCGGCAATCGCCTTGGCCAACAAGGTCTTGCCCGTGCCCGGTTCACCCTTGACCAGCAGGGGGCGGCCCAGCGCGACGGCGACGTTCACGGTCCCGGCCAGCGAGTCGTCAGCGATGTAGGTGGGCGTGCCGGTCCAGCGGGGCAAGTTCATGCGAGAGCTCCAGGCGCATCGGCGCGGCACAAGGCTACGGCAGACACGTCGGTAGCGAAAGCATGGCTTTGGCGGAACTCGCGCCAAGACGCGACGCGATCGGCGTTTTCCTAATGCGTGATCATGCGCATGCGGTGGTTGAACGTGTCCGCCACGTACACGCTGCCATCGGGGCCGACCGAGATGCCGAAGGGACGGTACATCTTGGCCTTGCGCGCGTCGCCCCCGTCGCCTGCGAAGCCGAACTTGCCGCACTGGCCCGCGAAGGTGTCGATCTTGCCGTCCTTGACGATGCGGATGCAGTGGTTCTCCTTGTCCGCAATCAGGATCGCGCCGTCGTCCAGCACCGCCACGTCGGTCGGGTTGTTCAATTTCGCGAGCTTGGCATCGCCGCCGTCGCCCGAATAACCGGCTGCCTCAGGGCCGACGCCCGAGCCGGCGATGGTCTCGATGAGGCCGGTCGTGGGATCGACCTTGCGAATCCGGTGGTTGCCTGTGTCCGCGATGTACATCACGTCGTTCTTGTCCAACACGATACGGCCAGCCGGAAAGCCGTTCTGGCCCTTGGAGCTTTCGAGTCGGGCCGAGATCGCCGGGCCGCCATCGCCGGCCACGCCGCCGCACAAATCAGGCTTCGGCAGGCCGACCTTGACCGGAGCGCCCGCGGCGTCCTTCTTGCACTTGTCCTCCTGGTCGGGATCCCACGCGCAGGCGTCCTTGGTCGCGAAAGGCGGCGGTGGCGATGCTGCGGGCGGATTGGCACAGGCCAGGAAGTTGCCGTCCGCGTTGACCTTCGGCGCGCCGGTCTTGGTGCCGTCCACGGTCGCCCACACCGCGCCGACATAGGTCGTGATGACGTCGGAGCTGTCGACCTTGCGGATGCGCTGGTTGGCCTGGTCGGAGATGAAAGTGTTGCCCTTGCTGTCGAACGCGATCGACGAGGGCAGGTCCAACACGGCCTTGGCTGCCGGGCCACCGTCGCCACCGAACGCCCGTCCGCCGGTGCCACAGATGTCGGTCAGGATGCCGGACTTGAGGTCGACGCGCTTGATCTTGCTGTTGTGCCAGGCCGCGATGACCAACCTGCCCACGCTGTCGAAGGCGACGCCCGTCGGGTGGTTCAAGGCAGCGTCCAAGGCCGGTTCACCCGTGCCCTTGTCGCCCAACTTGACCGCGCCGACCAGCGTCGTGGTCAGCTTGGTCTTCGGATCCCAGGACCGCACGCGGTGGTTGTTCCAGTCGATGTAGTACAGCTTGCCGTCGGGGCCAACAGTCGAATCCTGCGGCCAATACAGCGAGCTCTTCCAGCCCAGGATGCCGTCTTGACCCGCGGCGGCGTAGCCCGTGCCGGCGATGGAGGTGATGCAACCACCCTTGCCGGCACAGCTTGGTGGTTCGGTGATCGGGTTGGCGACCACTTCGGGCGTGACTTCGGATTCGCACCCGGTGACGAGAAAGGTGGCGCCGGTGGCGGAGAGCAGGGCGGTAGCTACGAGAACCTGACGCTTCATGACGAACTCCTGGCGCATGGTGTCTGCCTCTGATCTGCGGGAACGACTATCGCGATGGCGGTTTGCGCTCAGCGCGTAACCTTGCGGATGCGGTGGTGATTCGTATCGGCGATGAACAGGTTGCCCTTGGGGTCGAACGCGATGCCCCACGGATCATCCAGGGAGGCTTTGAGCGGGTCGCCGCCGTCGCCCAAGTCGCCGGTATTCTTGCCGCTGCCCGCCACGGTGGCGATGGTGCCCTTGGTCAGGTCGATGGCGCGGATCCGGTGGTTGCCACTGTCGGCGAAGTACAGTCGTCCGTCCGGACCGAACGCGAGGTCGCGCGGCTGGTTCAAGCGGGCCTTGGCCGCACTGGCGCCCTCGCCCTCGAAGCCGCCGGTCGTGGGACTGGTGACGAACGACACGCATGCGGTCGCGCTCTTGGCCAGGTCGACGCAGCCCGACGAACCGCTGCCGGCCAGCGTCGTCACGGTGCCGGCGGCCAGATCCAACGCGCGAATGCGGTGGTTCATCGTGTCGGCGAGGTAAAGCGTCTTGCCATCCGGGCTGGCCGCGATGCCGCCACCGGGCACGCCTGGATTGCTGAACTCGCTGGGATCGAAGAACAAGAATGGCGTCTTCTTGGCGTCCACCGGCCCGGCGTCGGCCGCTACGTCGAAGCCGGGCTTGCCGGTGCCCGCGATCGTCGAAACCGTGCCGTCGACCGCGACCTTGCGGATGCGCCAGTTGCGCATGTCGACGATGTAGGAATTGCCCGCGGCGTCCTGCGTGATCTTGGAGGGTTGGTCGAACTTCGTGGCGCCGGCGCCCGCCTTTTTGCCATCGCCCGCGAAGCCGGGCACGGCGCCGCAGTGGGCGAAAACCAGGCCGCTGGCCGGATCCCACACGCGCAGGCGGTGGTTGTGCCACGCGGCCAAGACGAGATCGCCGGCCTTGGAGATGACCGAGTCCTTGGTCGCGAAGAACAGGTCGCCGGCGTGGTTCAGCGCGACCGTGGTGCCGAGCGCGCCCTGGTCGGTCATGTCGAGCTTTTGCGGATCGCCATCGCCCGGAAAGTCCGTGCCCATGATGGTCTCGAGCTTGCCGTCGGCATTGACTCGGCGCACCCGGTAGTTGTTCCAGTCGGCGACGAAGGCGGTGCCCTTGGCGTCGAAACCGAGGTCGGACGGCCAGTTGAGCCACGTGTCGAGGCGGTGCTTGCCGTCGCCGTTGAAGCCTTGGGTACCGTCACCGGCGAACGTGCAGATGGCGCCCGACTTGCACGGGTCTTCTTTGGCAACCGGTTCAGACGTGCACGCGGACAAGGCAGCCGGCACGACGCATGCGAGTGCGACGGTCCTCAGGGCGCGAGTAGGCTGGGTGCGAAAGGGCATGGTCATCTCCAGAAAGGGCGCGGGTGGGCAAGGCGCCGTCGGCGGCAACTCGGCAACCATAGCGATCCTCTGGGACCTCGTCAACTCAAAAAACGTCATTGTCTCGCGTAGTTTAGCCGCGACATTTCGTGGCTCCAGCAGAACTGGCCACGATATTTCGTGGCTCTACGACTCCGCGCCCTGGGCCAGATCCGCGTCGATCCGCCACGGCCCCGGCATCCCCGGTTGTTGAAGGAACCGCTGGAGCACACGCTGAAAGGTCGACCGCGGCACCAATTGGGCCCCGAACGAGGCAAACAGCGGCGTGTGTACCTGACAATCGACCAAACCGAACTGCCAGCGCTGCAACTGCCTGACCAGCGTGGTGAATGCCGCCTTGCTCGCGGAGTCCTTCAGGGCGAACATCGACTCGCCGAAGAACACGCCGCCCAGCGCCACGCCGTACAGACCGCCGACCAGCGCGCCGTCCTGCCAGGCTTCGGCACTGTGCGCGTGGCCCATCTGATGCAACGTCACGTAACCGTGCAGCATCTCGTCGGTAATCCAGGTCCCGTCCTGGCCTTCTCGCGGCGCGGTGGCACAGGCGCGCATCACCGCTTCGAAGGCAGTGTCCAGGCGAATCTCGAACGGGTGTCGGCGCAGCACCTTGCGCAGGGACCGGCCGACGTGCAGCTGCTCCGGGGCCAGCACGAAACGCTCGGGCGGCGCGTGCCACATGAGCGGGTAGCCCTCGCAAGGCCATGGAAAGATGCCGAGACTGTAGGCCTTTAGCAACCGCTCGGGGCGCAGATCTCCGCCCACTGCCAGCACGCCACTCGGATGCGCCAGGTCGGGATCCGGAAACGCCAGCGTGCCGTTCAGCGTATAAATGGGCATGAGATGGCCGGGTTACGGATGCGCGGCATCGGCGGTCAGCCCCCACGCCTTGTGGATCTTGAGCACTGCCGCCTGGGCCTGCTCGACAGCGCGGTGGTTCGGGTCTTTCTCCGGCAGTTCCTCGTGGTACTTCTCGTAGCGCGGCAGTCCGGCGATCACCGCCTTGCATGCGTTGTCCACCGCATCGAAATATGCCTTGATCTCGGCCAGCTGCTTCTCATCGGCGCCGGTCACGTGGCCCAGGCGGGCGCGGTCCTGCTGCAAGCGCTTCTGCGGGATCTGCACCCACATATGCAACGTCCCGAGCTTGGGCAGGTTGGGCGCCTCCCACGACTTGGCGGCATAGCGATCGTAGGCTCCAACTAGATCGCCCATGAACCAACCATAGTTCTGCACCAATTGCTGCTTGAGCGCCGGCAGTTCGATGCTTTGGCCGATGACGGTCGGATCGTCGTCCGGCTTCTGGCCGTCGGGCCACTTCTCGATGTCCGCCGCGAGCTTGTCGATCTGCCCGCCCACGTCCAGCACCCGATCGCGCGCCGCCTTGGCCGTGTCGGTGATCTGGGCGATGTTGGGCGCTCCGACCTTCTTGGTCATGAACGAGAACACCTTGAAGTGCTCCAACTGGTCCATCGCCAGGGTCAGGAAGCGGTCGAGCTGGGCGTTCTTGCCGATCTCGTCGTTCATGCCGCGGATGACCTTGAACGGCCCGCGCTTGCGCACCGTCGCGTCGCCCTCGATGCCGTCGATGCACACCGCGTCCATGTCGGTGATGTTGACGAACTCCATGTTGCGCCGGCGCATCTTGTCGAACTGGAAGGGGATCAGGAACTCGTTGCGGCACTTCTGCAGATCGTCGCGCGCCTGCCTGACCTGATCCTTGACGCGGGCGGCCCAGGTATCGGCGACGGCAGCAGGAGAAGCGACCGATTCGACCGGCTCGACCTTGATGTCGTACTCGACCTTGGGCGCGCCGGCGAGGAAGTCGACCTTGGGCTTGGGCTCGCTCTTGCCGCACGCGGTGGCGAACAGGAGAGCGGAAGTCACAGCAACATGGCGTACGTTCATGGGTCACCCTCCAATCGGTCGGCGGCGAGCGTGGTGTAGGTGGTCGCGCAGGTCAAGAGTCCCGGACTTGCGCCCCGGATCATGCAATCAGCACTGGCCGCGTCATCGGATCGGGCGCAGGCTACTGCACTTCGATTTCGCCGCTACCCTGGAGGTCCTTTGCGACACGTGTTCCTTCTCGTTTGCCTGATGGGCTCCTGGACGTTCGCCGCGGTGGGCCACGCCGACAGTTGGCGGCGCATTTCCGACGAAGAGGGCGTCAGCGTCGACGTCCGCGACATCCCCGGCCAGGACTTCCCTGAGTTCCGCGGTGTTGGCGTCGTCAAGGACAACATCTACGCGGTGCTGGCCATCGTCGGCGATCTCGAGCGCACCTGCCAGTGGACCGCGCGCTGCCTGAATTCCCGTGAGGTTTCAAGGAAGTCCGAGTTCGACCGCATCTTCTACAGCCGCACGACCGCGCCGTGGCCGGTCAGCGATCGGGACGCCACGCTGCATGCCGTCCTGCATGGCAACCTCGCGCAAGGCAAGGAACTCACCGTCAAGTTCGAAGATGTCGAGACCTCGCTGATGCCAGCGCAAAAAGGCATCGTGCGCATGCCCCGGCTCACCGGTTGGTACAAGCTGGTGTGGCTCGGGCCGCTGGAAACCAAGGTCGAGTTCAAGGTCCACGCCGATCCGGGCGGGATGTTGCCCGCGTGGCTGGTGCGCTCGCTGAGCAAGGCCATGCCGCGCGACACCATTTCCGGATTGCGCAAGCAGGTCGCGCGGATGCATGGGAAGTACGAAGATTCGATGCGTCGCTGGTCGGGCGCGCAGGACGGCGCCAAGACTCCCTGAGCGACTCAGGTTCAGCAATCGCCTGACCTACTCCGCGATCGAGTGCGCGTTGGTCTTCACGCCGAAATGGCCGATCTGCCCGCCGGCAAAGGGCGGGGCGACGATGGCGCCTCCCACGGCATACACTTCACCTGTCGCAGACTTCCAGACGGCGTGATAGTCCTCCAGCGCTTCGGGTGCGTGGGTTTCTTCGCTCCAGACACCGCCGCAGCGCCGCCAGACCGTGCCGTTGCCGCCGACCGCGATGGCCCGACCGTCCGCCGGGACGTGGATGCCGTTGAAGCCTTGCGGATCGCCGTTGATCTTGGCGGTCTTCCAGCCGTCGCCAGTGTTTTCCAGCAACACGCCCGCGCCCAAGCCGCCGACCGCGACGGTCAGGGTCGCATTGCCGTGCACCGTGAAGATCTGATCCGTAGTTGGCGTCGGCACTTCGGTCCAGGTCTTGCCGTCGAAGTGCAGCGTGTGACCTTGGCCGCCGACGATCCACACGTCGCTGGGCGAGCGGCCCCAGACCTTGAACCACAGGACCTTGCCGCGCAATGCCGCCGACATGCCCGGTGCGGGCTGCCACTTGCTGCCGTCGTAATGCCAGATGACGCCACAAGTACCGCTGCCGGCCGTGCATGAACTGGGACCGCCCACGGCCCAGACGTCGTTCGGCGCGAACGCTTGGATGCCGAACAACTGTGTATTGTCGGGTGCTTGTTGAACCTCGAACGCCTTGCCGTCGTAGCGGACGATGGTGCCGCCGCTGCCGACCATCCACAGCGTGCCCGCGGGATAGCCGGGCGTAATCCACCACAATTCGCCGGTCGCGCCGGTCTTGAAGCGTTTCCAAGTGTTGCCGTCCCAGTGCAGCACCTGCGGGCCGAAGGCCGGCTTGTCCTTGTCCGTGGCGCCGACCGTCCAGACGTCCTGGGCCGAGGTGCCCCATACCGAGAACAGGGCGCCGTGCATCACATCGGTTTCGAACAGGATTTCCCATGCGAAGTTCGCCGGAAACTGTTCGGGACACTCGGCGGGCGTGGTCGGACAGGCGGTGCAGAACAGCAACGCCAAGGGAGCGAGTCGAGCGAGTGCGCGCATGGAACCTCCAGCCATCAGCCGGGCATGCCCGCCCGGCCAGGTGCAGAGCCGGCGACTGTACTGGTTTTCTCGAAGCCCGGCGAGACCCGCAGCCTTGGCGAGGCTGGACGGAACGAGCAGCCATCCGCTACCGTCGGCTACCGTCGCTGGCAAGGGGGAACACGCATGGGCAATTTCAGGACGACGTGGGCAGGGCTGACATGCCTGACGAGTCTATGGGTATTCGCAGGTTGCGGCTCGCCCGACGCGGCCGTGGTCGGGCCCAGCAACGCTCCCAGCGACGTTGCCGGGGCCGACGGATCGAGCCTGAAGGACGGCGCGGGCGCCGATTCGATGCCGGAACCGGTGGACGCTTTGGCCGCGGACGTGGGCCCTGAAGTGGACGCCGCGCCTGCAGAAGTGGATGCCGCGCCTGTGGACATAGCTGTGGACGCCTCTATGGACGTATCCGTAGATGTGCCTGTGATGCCGCCGGAATGTCTCGCCGACGCCGACTGCACCTCCGCCAACGGTTGCGCGACCGCCGGCTGCCAGGGCGGCAAATGCGTCAGCGTCGCCAAGACCAACGGCTCCGCTTGCGACGATGGCAACGCCTGCACCACCGAGGATGCGTGCCAGTCCGGGGCCTGCCTGCCCGGCGCCGCCACCGTTTGTGATGACACGAACCCTTGCACCACGGATAGTTGCGACCCGAAGACCGGCTGCGCGTACCTGGCCAACACGGTTGCCTGCAGCGACGGCAGCGCCTGTTCGGTCGGCGACTCGTGCCTCGCTGGCGTATGCAAGCCCGGGCCCGCGCCCGACTGCAGCGACGGAAACCCTTGCACTGTAGATGCTTGCGACGTCAACGCCGGATGCACCCACACCGCGGGCGCGATCGCCTGCAGCGACGGCAACGCCTGCACGATCGGCGACGCGTGCTCGGCGGGGACCTGCTTGCCGGGATCGCCCACCGCTTGTGACGACGGCAATCCCTGCACGACGGACTCCTGCGATCCGACCGTCGTCAGCGCGGCAAAAGCCTGCGTCAACACCGGCAACAGCCTGGCATGCAGCGACGGCGACGTGTGCACGCTGGGCGATACCTGCCAGCAGGCGGCGTGCCAGGCAGGCAAGGCTCTGGCCTGCAGCGACGGCAACCCGTGTACGGACGACGCCTGCGATTCGAAGTCGGGCTGCACGTTCACCGCGAATTCAGTGGCTTGTAACGACCAGAACGTTTGCACCCTGGAGGATGTTTGCAAGGGCGGCCAGTGCGTGCCCGGCAAGCCTTCGGTGTGCGAAGACGGCAACCCGTGCACGAGCGAAACCTGCGACTCCGGCCAGGGCTGCAAGAACGTAGGCAACACTTTGCCTTGCGATGACGGCGACGCCTGCAGCCAGGGCGATGCCTGCACCAACGGGGCCTGCGCAGGCGGCAAGGCGATCGCGTGCAACGACAGCAACCCTTGCACGGACGATTCTTGCGTGCCCAAGCAGGGTTGCGTGTTCACCGTCAGCCAGGCCACCTGCAGCGACGGCAACGCATGCACGGTCGCGGACGCGTGCAAGGACGGCAACTGCCTCGCGGGCAAACCGGTCGGCTGCGATGACGGCAACGCTTGCACGACGGACAGTTGCGATCCGGCGTCGGGCTGCAAGTCCGTGCCCGGCACGCAACCTTGCGACGACGGCAGCGTCTGCACCGTGGGCGACGCCTGCAGTGGCGGGGCTTGCGTGGCCGGCTCGAGCATCGTGTGCAGCGACGGCAATGCATGCACCACGGATTCCTGCGATGCCGCCAAGGGTTGTACCGCGACCGCCAACGACGCGCCTTGCGACGACGGCAACGCCTGTTCCGCCAAGGATGTGTGTGCATTGGGCAAGTGCACAGGCGCCAAGGTCTCGTGCGACGACGCGAACCCCTGTACCAGCGATTTCTGCGACTCCACTTCTGGTTGCGCCAATGTCGGGCCCGCGGGCTGGGGCGCTTGCGGCACCCAGTGCCTCGACCTGCAAAACGACGTCAAGCATTGCGGAGTCTGCACCAAGGCTTGCGCGTCCAATGAGTTGTGCCAGCAGGGCGCGTGCCAGGCGATCGTCTGCATCCCCAACGGGGTCGAGGCTTGCTACAGCGGCGCCGCGGGCACTTCGGGCGTCGGTCCCTGCACGCCGGGCAAGCGCACCTGCAACGCCCAAGGCACTGCATTCGCGACGGCCTGTGTCGGCGAAGTCGCGCCCTTGACCGCCGAGGACTGCAACACCCCGGTCGACGACGACTGCAACGGCAAGACCAACGAAGCGGCGGCGTGCGGCATCGCGGTGTACCGGTTCAACGCGGCCACCGATTGCGGCCAGTACTGCTACCACGACGAGGCGCACAACATCGCCATCAACGGCGTCGGGCAGGGCGGCAACACCAAAGGCTTCAATCAGTTCGAGGGCGGCCAGTTGCTCGACGGCATCAAGGGCAAGGACGACTGGTCGGCCAACAACGGCAGCGGCCACGCGCAGGAATGGGTCGGCTGGAGCTCCAAGGAGGCACAAGTCGACTTCAAGTTCCCCAAACCACGCGTCTTGCAGTTCGTGCGCCTGGGCCTCGACAACTACGGCTACGGTGGCGTCTACGAACCGCCCGAGGTGCGGGTCAGCTTCTCGGACGATGGCGTGAAGTGGTCGGCGCCCACCGTCTACAAGCTGAGCGATGGCACGCTGCCCAGCATCGCGGCGAACAAACGCGCCGATATCACCGTAAAATTCCCGGCCAAGACGAGCCAGTACATCGCGGTGCGCTTCATCAACTCGTCATGGACCTTCGTGGACGAAGTCGCGTTCGATTGACGCGCGCGCGGGCCGGTCTGCTTCCCCGTTGCACGCAAAACGTGGGCAAACCGACGGATCTTGCAGTGGCGCTTGAGCCTCACGTCAGTTTGACGCACAGTACCGCCCGCCGTGGCGTTGCACGCTTCGTTCGCCGTCTGTCGTCCCGCCGCCCCGGAGTGCCATGCGCCCCATCGCCGTCATCGACGTGGGTTCGAATTCCATCTGCCTGATGGTGGCCTTGGTCCTGCGCGACGGGCGTCTCCACGTCATCGAGAAGGTGAAGGACACAGCAAGGTTGCGCGACGACATCGGCGTGGACGGCACGCTGTCCGAAACCGGCCTGAAGCGCGCGCTGGCGGCGCTGCACGGTTTTCGCAAGATCCTGGACGTGTTCGACGCCGAAGTGCGCGCGGTGGCGACGGCGACCCTGCGCGCCGCCCGCAACGCCGACGAATTCGTCAAGCGCGCTCGATCCGAAGCAGGCATCGAAATCGAGATCATCAGCGGTGACGAAGAGGCACGTCTGGCCTTCCTGGGCGTCATCGAGGGCATGGGCGCGCCGGCCGGTGAAGTCGTTTGCGCAGACGTCGGCGGTGGTTCGACCGAACTGGTGCTCGGACGCGACGGTCGCATCGTGCACACCGCGAGCGTTCCGGTCGGCGCGTTGGTGGTGACCCGGCAATGGCTGGGCGCGGATCCGGTGCCGCTCGACAACGTGGCGCTAGCCCGGCGCGAGATCGCCGCGATGCTTGCCCCTGCGCTGCAACCGTTTGTCGACTACGCGAAGAATCTGCCGCCGGGCCAGCGCTTCCAAGGCATCGCGACTTCGGGGACGATCCAGCGTGTGGCGCGCATCTCGGCGGCCTTGACCCAGCAGGTGCGTCAGGACGTCGATCGCATGCCTTTGAATCACAAGCAGTTCGAGGCGGTGCTCGACGCGCTTCAGGCGGCCCCGACCCTGGAGGCTCGCCTGCGCATTCCGGGCATGGACGCCAGCCGGGCGGACAGTCTGCTGGGCGGCGCGCTCATCCACGCCGTGGTGGCCGAAGCGCTGGCGTTGCCGGCGTGGACCGTGTCGATGTCGGGCTTGCGCACCGGCGTCCTGGCGGAAATGCGCGATCTGCGGCAGGAGCGCGCGCTGGTTTCCGGCGTGAATTGACAGAAGTGTCAGCTACTTCTGCGCGGCGGTCCGTCCGTACAGCACGCACAGTTCACGCAGGCGCGCCGCCAACTCGGGCTGGAACGCGTCCGCCGCCACTCGCCAGCCCCAATTACCTTGCGCCACGCCGGGTTTGTTCATGCGCGCTTCATTGCCCAGCGAAAGCACGTCCTGCATCGGCACGATCGCCATCTCGCAGACCGAGGCCATCGCCGCGCGGATCAGATCCCACGCGATATCATGGCCATCCACGCCGAAGTAGCGACGCACGTGGTCCTGCACCTCGGGCGTCGACTGCCACCAGCCCACCGTCGTGTCGTTGTCGTGGGTGCCGGTGTAGACGACCGACCGGTGCTCGTGGTTGTGCGGCAAGAACAGGTTCAAGTTGTCGCCACCGAAAGCGAATTGCAGCACGCGCATGCCCGGCAGGCCCGCGCCTTCGCGCAACGCCACCAGCGCGTCGTCCACCACGCCCAGGTCCTCGGCAATCAGCGGCAGCGCGCCCGTTTTGGCATCGCACGACGCCGCCAGACCGTGCTTCAGCGCCTTGAACAGGGGCAGGCCCGGCCCCGGCAGCCAGCGACCTTGGCGCGCGTCCTCGGCACCGGCTGGAATCGCCCAGTACGCTGAAAATCCGCGGAAATGATCGATCCGCACCAGATCGGTCTGCGTCAGCGCCCGTTGCATGCGCGCGATCCACCAGCGGTAGCCGTCCTTGGCCATCGCCTGCCAGTCGTATAGCGGATTGCCCCACAACTGCCCGGTCTCGCTGAAGTAATCTGGAGGGACTCCCGCCACGGCGATCGCCTGGCCGTGCGCGTCCAGTTGGAACAGGTGCGGGTGGCACCACGTATCGGCGCTGTCGGCGTCCACGTAGATCGGCGCGTCGCCGATCAGGCGAATGCCTCGTTCCCGGGCGTGGTTGCGCAAGGCCTGCCACTGCCTCTCGAACAGGAACTGCAGCGCGACGTAGCGATCCACGGATTCCGCGAGTTCATGGCGCCACCACACCAACGCCTTGGGGTCGCGGTGGCGGATGTCGACCGGCCAGTCCCACCACGGCTTGCCTTCGCCGCGTTCACGCAAGGCATTGAAAAGACCGGCGTCCTGCGCCCAACTCTGGGTGCGGGCAAAGGTGCGCAAGCCGGCGTGCAAGGCGTGACCGGGCGCTTGCACCAGGCGATCCGCCGCGCGCTCGAGCAGGGCCTTCTTGACGAGGTGGACCGTCGAGAAATCGGCGCAGGCGCCGGGCACGGCTCTCGACGGCAACTCCTTGGCCTGCAAAAGACCTTCCTGCACGAGCGCTTGCAGGTCGATCAGCCAAGGATTGCCTGAGAATGCCGATGGGCTCGCGTACGGCGAATTCGCGGCGCCTGGAGGCACCAATGGCAACACTTGCCATAGCGTCAAGCCCGCGCTCTCCAGCCAGTCGACGAACTGCCGGGCCCCCGCGCCGAGGTCGCCGATGCCATGAGGACCCGGCAGCGAGGTCGGGTGCAGCAGGATGCCAGCACTTCTTGCACAGATCGTCTGTGAACGCTTGGGCTTGACGGGCAGGGTATCAGGCATGGGATCACGTCTCGCGGCGGCTTTCGCGCCTCACAAGCCAGGCATCTTGCGGGCCATCGGAATGCGCCGCCCACCACCGAACGCCTTGCGGGTCACGCGCAGGACCGGCGCGGCCTGACGACGCTTGTATTCGTTCAGTTCCACCAGCCGGACCACGCGCCGGACCACCGCTGGGTCGAATCCGAGCGCGACGATCGCGTCAACGGAAAGCTGTTTCATGACATGAAGTTCCAGGATAGCGTCGAGCACGGGGTAGGGCGGCAGGCTGTCGTCGTCGCGTTGATCGGGCGCGAGTTCAGCGCTGGGTGGCTTGACGATCGTCGCCTCCGGAATCACTTCCCGTTCGCGGTTGTACGTGCGCGCCACGTCGTAGACCAGCATCTTGGGCAAGTCGCCGATGACCGCCAGGCCGCCGTTCATGTCGCCGTACAGCGTGCAATAGCCCACCGCCAGCTCGCTTTTATTGCCTGTGGTCAACAACATCGCGCCCGTGCGGTTCGAAAGCGCCATGAGAGTCAGTCCCCGCAAGCGGGCCTGGATGTTCTGGTGGGTGATGTCGGTCGGCGAACCGGGAGTGCGCGCGAGTTCGGCCTCCAACGAGTGCAAGACGGCTGCGTACGGCGTGCGAATCTCGATGATCGGACAGAGGATCCCCAGGCTGCGCGCCAGATCCTCGGCGTCCGTGACACTGCCAGGACTGCTGTACGGCCCTGGCATCGCGACCCCGGTGACGTGATCGGCGCCCAGGGCCTCCACCGCGATGGCGGCGGTGACCGCGGAGTCGATGCCGCCCGAGAGGCCGATCAACACGTCGCGGAATCCACACTTGCGCACGTAGTCGCGAACGCCCAGCACCAACGCCGCGCGCGCTTCGTCAGCCCGATCCGGCGCAAAGGTCACGGGCACGATCAGGGGCTTCGGCTCCGGTCGGGCCAAGGCGGGCGGCATCTCGAAACGGACGTCCGCGGCTTGGAACGCCGGGCCTTCGGCGATGAGCTGGCCGTGACCGTCCACCGCAAAGGAGCGACCGTCGAAGATCAGCGCGTCGTTGCCGCCAACCAGGTTGCAGTACGCAATCGGCAGGCCGCGTTGCGCCGCGATATCGTGCACCAGTTCCAGGCGTCGCGCCGCCTTGCCCAGATCGAACGGCGACGCCGACAGGTTCAGGATGCAGTCGACGCCGAGCGCGTGCAATTCAGCTACGGGATCCATGGCATAGCGCGGCGGACCGTCGTCGTCGCGGCTCCAGATGTCCTCGCAGATGGTCACGCCGACGCGGCGGCCACACAGTGCCAGGACGCACGCCTCGGTGCCGGGCTGGAAGTAGCGATCCTCGTCGAACACGTCGTAAGTCGGCAACAAACGCTTGCACACGGTCGCCACGAGCTGACCGTTCTCGAACACGACCGCCGCGTTGATCGCCGGCCGCAGCGCCACGGTCGCGCCGCCGTGACTGGCTGGCAGCGCCACGCCGGCGACGAGCACCAGGCCGTGCGAACAAGCCGCGAGTTCTGGGAGGCGATCCAGCGCTGTCTGCAGCACGTCCGGACGTTCGAGCAGATCCAGGGGCGGATAACCGGTCAGCGCCAGTTCGGGCGTCACCACGATCTGGTCGCCGTTGGCACGGGCGCGGTCGCAGGCGGAACGGATGGCCGCGAGGTTGCCCTCGAAGTCGACGACGGTCGTACCGAACTGGGCGAGCAGGACGCGCATGGCCGCGCACTGTAGCGGAGGTGGTGCGCGAGGCCAATCGGAGTTGGAGCGCCCTGCCTTGCTGAGCTGCATCATGAGTTTACATAATACCTATTATCAGACGTCAGCACTGCAGGAACTCTAGCGCGCTTTCTGGCCTTTGCGCGCGTCTGGGCGCCTGCCTGCGCTCCACGTCCTGACGGCCCTCGGCGTGCCCGATATCGAACCTGGCGGATTGTCCAGGCCGAGCCGCGAGCGCTATGATGGCGCACGGCCACCCCTTCGTCCTCGCCGGAGCCCGCATGACCTTCGTTTCCATTCGCGTCCGCCAGTTCACCTGCGCCGTCCTCAGCTTCGGGATGTTCGCCTGTGGTTCCACGGACAAGCACGCCGCTGAAGGCGACGCCACCGACACGGCCAGTCTGCCGCAGGACGCGACGGTCACGGCCGACGCCGGACCTTCGCCGACGTTCACGCCTGCATGCAAGATCGACAGTGCCTGCGGGTCCAACGCGACCTGTCTCGACGGTGTTTGCGTCCCGAAAGCCAGCCCCGACAAGGTCACCGTCATCAGCGATCCGAACAAGGACAACCTGCCGTCCAGCGATCCGATCGAGCTCGGTTGCGTCGGCAAGTCCGTGGAAGACGAGATCAAAGGCTTGACCGGACCTCAAACCGTGACCATGTGGGGCCGTGTCGATCGCTTCGGCGCCGGGCCCATCACCTCCGCGGTCGAGGTCGCCGTGTTCCGCCTGGCCGACTTCCACCCCGAAGCGTGCGCCGGCATTGCCGATTCCGATGAGTCAGACGCTTGTTACAGCGACGACGGCAAGGTCGGCAAGCCCCTGGCCAAGATCGTTTCGGTGGATCCGGATGCGGCCCAACCGGTCGGCTGGGATGTCGCCGCGCCCAAGAAAGCCAAGGAGCAATGCGAACATCACCAGGACTGTCCGGGTGGCTACGAATGCCGGATCGACAAGGCCGCTGGTGGCAAGACGTGCATGAGCCTGCACGGCGTCTACGCCATCGAGGGCGTGCCGACCAATACCAGCCTCGTCATTCGCGTCCGCAAGACCGTTGCCAAGGCCGATTGGCACGACAGTTACCTCTGGGATATCGTGCTGTTCTCCACGCGCGTGGATGCCAAGGGAGCCGGCAAGCAGCCGAGCAAGTACGTGGGCCAGGACACCTACCGCGTCAACCCGACCATCGTCGGCGAGGGCCAGTGGCAACTCGTGCCGCACACCATGGGCTTTGACGACATCCAGGACGGCCACGGCGTGATCGGTGGGCGCGTCCGAGACTGCGGCAACGACAAGCGCGGCGGCTGGGCCATCCATAACGCCAAGATTGGAATCGGTATTCCAGGTCAAGGCATCGCCTACTTCAATGACGAGGAGGACGCCCCTACCCCCGCCAAGCTCGTGTCCAGCACCGACGTGTTGGGCCGCTACGCCGCGGTCGACATTCCCGCCGGCGCCAACCGCGTCGCGGCCTCGGCCTGGATCGGCGACAAGGCGGTCAGCCTCGGTCACCAGGATGTCTACGTCGTGCCGAATGCATTGGTGATCGTCTCCCTGCCCGGCCGCATCCCCGTGCTGAACAAATGACCCCTCGTCAGCTCCGGCTGCGCAGCCACACCCGCAAAATCGAGGCGCCGATGTTCCCGCGGAAATTGCAGATTTTGGCTCGCGCAGTCCTTGCCGCGCTGGCGTCGGTCGCCTTGACCGCCGTCGCATTGACCGGGTGTAAGAACGATTCCGCCTTGGAGCATCCCGCTCGGATCGCGCCCGCCGGCACGGCCGAACTGCCGCCGGTTCCTGACCTGGATCCGCCCAAGACGCCGGAACTATTCGCAGATGGCGCGTTTTCCGTTCGAGGTCTGCAGGCGGCCGACAAGAAGGCGTTGGCACCCGAAATCACGGTTCGCGGCACAGTGGCGCAACTGCATCCGTGCGCCCTGACCGAGAAGGCGTGCAAGCCCGCGCCGTACCTGTACTTGACCGATTCGAAGAACGGCCAGGGCAAGCGCCTGCTCGTCGGCGGCGAGCGCGATCTGGACGCCCGCGGTTGGCAGCAAGGCCGGGAAGTCACGCTGAAAGGCCGGTACGCGACCGGAAGTGGCGACGGCACATGGTTCGCCCCGCAAGGCATGTTGCTGCTGACTCCCCTGCCACTGCCGGACGCCGACGCATCGTCAGGGAAGCCCACCGAGGGGGGCCCAGACGCGCGCTGACACCTTGCCGATCCAGCGGTCCAGCTTCCTAATCCTATTGACGATCCTGTGCCTGTTGCCCTCGCTCGGCCAAGCGCAGATCGGCATCGGCAGCGGTCGGGAACGCGACGTCTTGCGCCTGATCGAGCCCTACCGGGACGAAGGTCCGGTGGGCGACGCGCGGCTGACGGGAATCGCCATCCAACGCGATCGAATTGTGCTGCAAGTGCGCGATCCAACTGGGCAAGCCGCGGATCTCGTGCTGCTGCCGATCGCTTCCATCGGGGCGCACGCCTTTGCGATCGAGCCAGGGCCGGCGCCGACGCCAGCGCTGCGCCACGCCCAGGTACTGCTGCAAACGGCGATCGCGAGCCACGACGACGGCACCTTCTTTCGCGACACCCAGCCGCTGGCAGGCGCCAAGCCGCGATCGGCTAGTCCGCAGGTCCAGGATGCGCCTTCACCGCTGAAGATCCTGATCTCGCAAGCAGTTTCCATTGCCCTGTGGTTGCTCCTGATCGCCGCGGTCATCGCGACGCTGCTGCGGCGACCGGGGCGCTGGCGTCGGTTGCTGCTGCTGTTCGCGACCTGGGCCATCGCCTTGCAAGCCCGCGAGTCCGTGCCGTTCTGGGCCATGCACGCCAACCAACACGCCTTCGAGGACGCCGCGGTGGCCATGGACGTGCCCGAAGCCGCGTTGTCGACGAGTCGCGCGCTGGACGAATACGGCGCCGGTTGGCTGGTCCTGCAGCGCGCGACGGTGCCCCTGTTCGGCATCACGGCGCACGGGCCGATGGCGACCTGGGCCGGGCTGGCGCGCTGGTCGGCGGCGGTATCGGGGCTGGCGGTCGCGCTGACCTTGCTGGCGGCGCTCGAGGCGGGAGCGGGCCTGCTTTGGGCGCTGCTCGGCACGGCGGTGTTTGCCTACGCCCCGGTGGCGATGCGCGTCGGCCACTCCGAAAGTCTGCTCGTGGTTGCGCAGTTGCTGTTCGCGGCGCTGGCCTTGCTGGCGGCAAGGGGCTCGCGGTTCGATCGCCTGGGGTTGCTGGCGGCCGTGCCTCTCCTGGCGCTCGGTCATCCCCTGGGGCCGGCGTATGCGGCGGGCGGTCTGTTGCTGGCGTGGGCTTTGCTGCCGCCGATCGAGCGGTCACCTCCGGCGCCAGGCCACGTACTTCTACTTCCCGATCAGACGGTTGCGGGGCGGTTGCGCACTCGGTTGGCGCGGCCGTTCCGGGAGATGCACGGGCCGATGGTCGCCGCGCTGCTGCTGGCGCTCGTCGCGGGCGTCGCGATCCAACTCGCGGGCAATGCGGCCCTGCTGCGAAAGCGCACGGCCGCGGTCGATCAAGCGCTGCCTTGGCCCACCAACCCCGCGGAATTCCTGCTTTGGCTCGATCCAGCCTGGGCGCCGCTGGCATTCGTGGTCCTGGTGCTGGTCGGTACGGCGGGTTGGCTGCGCTGGCGCCACTCGCTGCACAAGGCCGAACTCTCACGGGCGACCGCCCTGCCCCTCGCGGCTCTGATCGTGAGTGGCGCCGGGCTGTTGGTGGTCGCTTCGATATCTGATGGATTGCGCTATCAGGCCCCGCTCGCGCCGCTGCTGGTGCTTCTGGCCGCCTTCGCGGGTCAGGCGCTGCCGGACGGAACGTGGCGTTGGCCTGTGCGAATCCTTTCGATGATCGCGGCCTTGGCGACCGTCGTGGCGCTCGCGCAGCCGATGCCCGGACGCACTGCCCTGGATGGCCAAGGTCAGGCCTGGCAGGCGCTGCACCGCGAGTTGGCGCCCTTGCGCGGTGATGTGTGGTTGTTGCAGCCGGATCGCGAGCCTGGCGCGCCGCGCGTGGTGGTGGAGGCACCGATCGGGCGGTTGGATCGCGCCGGTCCGAACTTGCACGCCCTGCGCACGGGCAGCCTGACCGCGGCTTGTCGGGACCAGTTGCCGCAGCCGTCGCCGTTGCTGGCGTGGCTGCCGCCCGACTGCGATGTCGCCGAGCGGACGGGCGTAGCGTCGCCGTGCGCGGTCCTGCAGCGGTTCACCGGGGCGGTGCGCGCGCGGGGCGATGTCGTCTGGCTGCAAGGGCGCTATGCCGCTGGGCTGCCGGGCGAATTCCACGGCCAGCGCAGCGCGCGCGGCAAGTGGCAGTTGCTCGAGGCCGGCTGTCG
>CAYHHL010000032.1:30993-40433 GCA_964356325.1 uncultured Enterobacteriaceae bacterium
TCCACGGCCAGCGCAGCGCGCGCGGCAAGTGGCAGTTGCTCGAGGCCGGCTGTCGCTGACTTCGATTGAACCGTGTGAGCCCGTAAGACAAACACGTGACAAGAGGCCCAGGCTCAGGTCTTGGCACCCGAACCTCCCATTGCTATACACGCCCCGCCGCGCCCCTATTCGACGCTGGCTTGGCCCCGATCGACCTCCAGCCAAAGGAACCGCATCATGGCAAACAGCACCCAGGCGACTCTTCAAATCGGCGACAAGACCCTCGAACTGCCGCTCATCGTCGGCACTGAACAGGAAGTTGGCATCGACATCGCGGCCTTGCGCGACAAGACCGGCGCCGTCACGTTCGACCCGGGCTACGGCAACACCGGCGCGTGCAAGAGCGCGATCACCTTTCTCGACGGCGAGTTGGGCATCCTGCGCTACCGTGGCTACTCGATCGAGCAACTGGCCGAAGGGGCAAGCTTCCTCGAGGTGGCGTCGCTGCTCTTGCTGGGCGAACTGCCGACGAGTGCCAAGCTCGCCGCGTTCAAGGCCGCCGAGCGTGGCGCGCGTCACGTTCCCGCGGAAATCAAGGCGTTGATCCAAGGGCTTCCGAAGGGCACCCACCCGATGGCGGCGCTGTCGATGGCAGTGCTGGCCTTGTCGGGCACCGACGGCGCGCAGGCCTCGGGCAGCGTTGCCGCGGACGAAATCGACCCGGTGATGCTGCGTCTTTTCGGGCAGTTGCCGGTGATCGCCGCGTGGATCTACCGCAGTCAGGAAGGCCTGCCGCTCGTCGATCCGGACCCGGCGCTGGGCTACAGCGCGAATTTCCTGCGCATGATGTTCCAGGGTACGGCCCATTCCAAAGCGCTCGATCCCGAAGTGGCGCACGCGCTGGACCGCCTGTTCATCTTGCACGCCGATCACGAGCAGAACTGTTCGACCTCGACCGTTCGCCTCGTCGGTTCCTCGCAAGCCAGCCTGCACGCTTCGATCGCCTCGGGCATCTGCGCGTTGTGGGGCCCGCTGCACGGCGGTGCCAATCAGGCCGTCATCGAGATGCTGCAGGAGATCCAGGCGGCCGGTGGCGACGTCGGTCATGCCGTGCTGCAAGCCAAGGACAAGAACTCGGGTTTCCGTCTCATGGGCTTCGGTCACCGCGTGTACAAGAACTTCGACCCGCGCGCGAAGATCATCAAGGTCCAGTGCGACATCGTGCTGAACAAGCTGGGCGTGCAGGACCCGTTGCTGCGCATTGCCCGCGGTCTGGAGGAAGCGGCGCTGCGTGACGAGTACTTCATCTCGCGCAAGCTGTATCCGAACGTGGACTTCTACAGCGGCATCCTCTACCGCGCGATGGGCTTCCCGGAGTCGATGTTCACCGTGCTGTTCGCGATCGGCCGCCTGCCCGGCTGGATGGCGCACTTCCGCGAGATGAATTCGGAAAAGGCCCGCATCGGTCGGCCGCGGCAGATCTACACCGGTCAGACCGAGCGCGCCCTCCCCGCCTCCCGCTAAGCGCCAACCAGCGCCCGCCACGGTTGCCGTCGATTCGACCTTTACAGCCCGCCGTCCATGCGGTATCGCTGTATCCGTCGATTCGGTTTCAATCTGGAGGGCGCCATGGCTATTGCCTGCGTGACCCACTTCGTGCGCGCCGGCCAGCCCATGGCCGTCGTGGTGCGCGAGTGGCGTTTTGGTCTGTATTCCGTACTGCAGAATCAACATGTCCGCGAATTGCGGCGGTTCGAAGCGTCCCTGCAGGTTGCCGCGTTGGAGCCCGAGCAGGTCGCCCTGCGCTTCATCGAGTTCCTGCGCGCGCAGAACCAGCCCAATGAAGAAGTCCTGCTGTACCCGACGCCGTGGCACCCGGACTTGCTCGGGCTGCAACCGCACGTGGTCCAACTGCCTGATCGCAGTTTGTCGTCGGTACGGATCGAGGCGCGGGTGTAGCTACCGCTTGGGCGCGGCCTTGCCCGTCAATTCGTCGGCCAGGAAGCCGGC
Source organism: uncultured Enterobacteriaceae bacterium (assembly GCA_964356325.1). Classification (GTDB taxonomy): domain Bacteria; phylum Myxococcota_A; class UBA9042; order UBA9042; family UBA9042; genus CAYHHL01. The sequence continues at coordinate 32,983 of CAYHHL010000032.1, forward strand.
GTCGTACACGGTGCGCAGGCCCGCGAGCAGCGCCTGGCTGGCCACCCACACCGCGCGGTTCTGCCGGTCATCGAACAGGAACTGGCCGGCCAGCGACTGGATGTTGCCGTCGAAGATCAGGCCCACGAGTTCGCCCTTCTTGTCCACGACCGGACTGCCGGAGTTGCCGCCGATGATGTCGTTGGTCGAGGCCGCGTTCATCGGTGTCGCCGAATCCAGCTTCTTGCGCGCATCCACCCAGCGTTTCGGCAGGTTCCACGGCGCCTTGCCGCCGGCCTTGTCCGATCGGGCATACAAGCCGCCGATGGTGGTCAGCGGTGCCACTTTCGTGCCGTCGTCTTCCGTGTAGCCCACGACCTTGCCGAACGAAATCCGCAGGGTGAAGGTCGCGTCGGGATAAAGGTCGGTGCCGTGCGCCGCGAAAGCCGCCCGCGCGATGGCAGATTGCCCTTGGCGCACGGGACCTTCCACCTCGTCTTCGAACCGCTTGCGCAGGGCCCGCGCCTCGGCGTCCACCGCCTTGGCCAGCGCGATCATCGGATCCGTCGTGGTTTCCAAGGCCTTGCCTTCAGCCGCCAACCGCTTGCGCTCCGCCACGGCCGCCAGCTTACAGCCCGCCACCAGCGCCTTGGCGCGCACCGCTGGCGTTTGGCCGGCAAGCGCTTGCACCACCAGCGGATCTTTGGCACCCAGGGTCTTCTCCAGGTGCGTCAGCGCGTCGGCCACCAGCGCCTCTTCCAGCGCGGCGTAGATCGGCGCTCCTGAGAATACAGCCAGTTCCACCGACGGCAGGTTGGAATCGCGGTACTCGCGCAACCGTTTCTCGCTCGGCAGCTTCTTCTCCGCCTCGAGCCGCACCAGGTGGCGCGCCAGGCCGAACAGCTTGGACTGGAACGTGAAGCCCTCCGTCAGCACCAGGCGCTGGAAGAGCGCGCGGTACGCGACCTGGCTCTTGGCGATGTCGTCGATCGCCTTGGCCGCGTCCGGGTTCTTGCGCGCCGCGGTTTCGGCCACCTGTCGGCTGCGGATGGCGGTCGCGTCCTTCAAGCCCTTGAGATAACCGGTGATCGCCTTCTGGCCATTCTCGACACCGAACAGCGGGGTGTGCGCCTGCCGCTGCGCCTCTACCGAAGTCTTGGCGTATTGCACCAGCACCTCGTGAACGCGCGCCAGGTCGGCAAGCCGGGTCGGATACTGCAGATCCCGCAGCATCTCCAACTGCGCCAGCGTGTGCAGCCGCGAGGTCGTTCCTGGATGTCCGGAGGTGAACACCAGATCGCCCTCCTTGGCACCCTGCCCGCTCCACTGCAGGAAGTGCTGTGGGGTCACGGGCTTGCCATTGTCGTAGGCGCGAAACAGGGCCATGTCGTAGTCGAAGCGCGGGAAGGTGAAGTTGTCCGGATCGCCGCCGAAGAACGCGATCTGCCCCTCGGGCGCGAACACCAAGCGCACATCGGTGAACTTCTTGTACTTGTAGAGGTTGTAGATACCGCCGTGGTAAAGCGTCACGACGTCGCAGCGCTGGCCCGTCGCCGTGGCACACTGCTTCTCGATCGACGCCATCTGCTCTTTTTGCGCGGTGTTCGCCGCCGCCGGAGTCATGCCGGGCTTCTCGGCTGCCTTGACCAGGGCCGTCACGTCGTCGATCGCCGTCAATACGTTCAGTTCGAGATCCGGGCACTTCAGCTCAGTGTCAGCGGTCTTGGCCACGAAGCCGTCGGCGATGTAGTCCTTGCCCGTCGCGCCCAGCTTGTGGATGCAGTCGGCGCCGACGTGGTGGTTGGTCATCACCAAGCCGCGCGACGAGACGAACGCGCCTGATCCTCCAGAGTTGAAGCGCACCGAGCCGAGGCGCACGTGCTCGAGCCAGGCGTCCGTAGCGTCAAAGCCGTGCTTCTGCTTCACCATCTGACGCGGAAAATGGTTGACCGTCCACATGCCTTCGTCGGCGGTCGCGGGGACCGAGATCAGGCTGGCGGTGCAAAGGCTGGTAGCGACAAGGCTTCGAACGAGACGGCGCATCGACGACTCCGGGCAAAATGAGGCGCGGAGTCTAGGGGCTTGGTCAGTCCACGTCTACGGACAGCCGCCGGTGACCTCGAGTTCGTCGACCAGGAAGCCGAGCTTCTGCTTGCTCGCCGCGTCGTGCACCTTCTGATCGAACCACGCGCGCAACTGCACGGTCTGACCGGCAAATCCCGCGAGGTCGACGTTTTGCAGCTTCCAGGCTTGCGCAGTGGTACTGCCGCCCATGTCCTTGGCTTTGCTCCACACTGTCGTCGCCTTGCCGGCCACCACGACGTCGACGCCGCAGGTGTCCACGGCCGTGCCAGGCTCGACGTCGAGGTAGACCCAGAACTTCAACTTGGGCAATGACTTCGGCACGGCAAACGCGACGCTGGTAGCGGTGCCCTTGGCGACGGTGGACGTGTCATACGAGATGACGCCCGGGACGCCGAACCTCAACGCGCCGCCGCCCGCGACGCTGCCGAGGTTGGAGCCGTGAAACCAGGCTTGTACGCTCAACTTCTCGACGATCCAGCCGTCGATCGCGGCGGTGTCGAAATGCGCCCAAAGGTGCGTGCCGGTGCCGACCGCCTGCTTGCTCGAGCACACGCCGGCGCTGCAACTGTCCACCAGGCAAGCGACATTCTTCAGGCACGCGGCGTCGCCGCTGCAGCAGGCGCCGACCTTGGTGTAGGCGCACTTGCCGGTCTTGCACGAACCGGCGAGGCAACTGTTGCCCTTGCAGTCCGCATCCTTGCCGCCGCACGTCACCGCGAGGCCCTGCCACTGGTGCAGGCACGCGTTCTGCCAGCACTTATCGAAACTAGCAGGGTCGTCGTCGTCGCAGGCGCCGTCGCCCTGGCAGCACCCGGCCGTGGCACCGAACGTGCACTTGCCGCCCGCGCAGGTGTCGGTGGAACACGGGTTGCCGTCATCACAATCGCCCGCGTTGGCGCAACAGCCGGCCTTGCCGACGTGCTGGCAAGTGCCGCCCTGGCAGGTGTCGTCGGTGCATGCGAGCTTGTCGTCGCAGTTCGCCGCGGTCTTGCAGCAGCCCGGCGCCGGGGTGTGGGTGCATTTGCCCGTCGCCAGATCACAGCCGTCGTTGCTGCACGGGTCAGCGTCGGCGCACATGCCGTCCCAAGTGCAACCGGTCGCAGGAGCATAACATAGGTATGTCAGGGTGTTGCACTTCTGCCCGGCGGTGCAGTCGGCGTCCTTGCTGCACTGGAAGGCTTGGCAGGTCTTGTGGTAGCAGAAGTGCTTCTCGACTCCGGCCGGCAAGAGCGCGGCGTTGCATTCGCCATCGCCGGTGCAGGCTTTCGGCACGCAGTCGACGCCTTGGCATTGCTTCCACGCGGGGCATGCCGGATCGCAACCGACCGCTTGGATATCGGCGGCTGAATCATCCAATGCTATGAGATCAGGAGTATCCGTGGCATCCGCGTCCGGCGACGTCGCGTCTGAAGCTTGCCCGGTGTCGTCCGAGGCGATGTCCTGGCCCGCGATCTCCGGTTCGGCAGCGACCGGCTTGAGCGTGCATGCCGCGACGCCCACCAGCGCGACGATCCAGGCCAAGCGCATCAGCGGGCACCGGCCTGGGGAGCGCGCATTCTCGCGAACATGGCCTTCAGATCGGCGCGTGGCACATCACACATGCGCGAGAACTCTTGGCCGGCCTTCAGGACTTCACCACCGTCGAGCACCACGCACTCGCCGGTCATGTAGCTGGCCATCGGCGACAGGATGTACGTCGCGAGGTTTGCCAGTTCCTCGGGTTTGCCAAAGCGGCCGAGCGGGATCTGCTGCAGCGCGGCCTCGTGCATGCCCTTGGGCATGAGCTTGGAAAACGCGCCTTCGGTCGGGAACGGTCCGGGCGCGATGGCATTGCAGCGAATGCCATAGGTTGCCCACTCGACGGCGAGCGATTTCGTCATCGCCAACACGCCCGCCTTGGCGCACGCGCTGGGCACCACGAAGGCCGATCCGGTCCAGGCGTACGTCGTGACGATCGAGAGGACGCTGCCGGCAGAACCACTGGCAATCCAGCGGCGTCCAAGCTCAGATGTCATGTGGAAGGTGCCGTTCAGCACGATGGCCACGACGGACTGGAACGCGTTGGCCGAAAGTTCTTCGGTGGGTGCCAGGAAGTTGCCGGCGGCGTTGTTCACCAGGGCCGTCATCGGCCCGAGTTCGCTCTCCAACGCGTCGACCGCGGCATGCACCGAAGCTGGGTCGCGCACGTCGCACGTCGTCCACCCAGCGACTCCACCCGCCGCGCGGATGGCTTGCACGGTTTGCTGCAGCGGCTCCTCACGGCGGCCGCACACGCCTACTTTGGCGCCGACCTTGGCGAATTGCTCGGCCATCGCGCGGCCGAGGCCGGTGCCGCCGCCGGTGATGAGAATCGTCTGTCCGTTCAAGGTGTCCGCGGTGAACATGCAGGGCCTCCGCTCCGACGTTGCCGCGAAGCCCGGTGAGTGTAGGCGGTCGCGCTGGCTTGCGGAAGAGCCGTCAATTCGCGGGCAGTTTGCGCATCGCGGGCATGGCTACCGGCGTCGCGTCCAGCATTTCTCGCACCCGCTGAGCCACGACGCGCGGGCTGAACGGCTTGCTCAGCAGCGCCGCGTGCGACTGCATCAACACCTGCCGGAGCGCGGGATCGTCCATGTAGCCAGACATGTACAGCACCTTGACATTCGGCCTGCGCGCCCGCACCCGATCGGCCAGTTCACGCCCGCCGATACCTGGCATGACCACATCGGTCAGCAGCAGGTCGATCTCGGTGTCGTGCGCCTGGAAAGTCTGCCAGCCGTCACTGCCCGAATTCGCCTCTATCACCTTGTAACCACTGTTGGTCAGCACGCGCGCCACCAGCGTGCGTACTGCCTGTTCGTCCTCGACCAGCAAGATGGTCTCACAACCTCGCGGCATTTCGTCGGACTCGAGCGTCGGCCGATTGCGGACCCGCTCCGGTGCCAGGGCGCGTGGCAAGTACACCTCGAACAGCGCGCCTTCCTTGGGCGCGGACACCACGCGAATCGCGCCGCCCGCCTGTTTGACGATGCCGTAGACCGTGGACAGCCCGAGCCCCGTGCCCTTGCCCGTCGCCTTGGTCGAGAAGAACGGTTCGAACAGGTGGGCGCGCGCATCCGCGCTGATGCCGCGCCCCGTATCCTGGACCGACAGGCGTACATACTCACCAGCCGGTGCGGGTAGAAACGTAAACGTGTCAGGGCCTTGCCAGCTCGTCCGCTCCGTGCGCACGGTGATGCGGCCGCCGTTCGGCATGGCGTCTCGCGCGTTGATGACCAGGTTGAGCACCACCTGCTCGAGTTGGTTCGGATCCGCTTTGACCAGGCCCGGTTCCGCGCCATCCTCGACCACGAGCTCGATGTTCTCGGCGATCAACCGGCGCAACAAGCGGTCCATCTCCGCCACCACGCCACCGAACGGCAGCACCTTGGGCGCCAGAACCTGCTTGCGCGAAAAGGTCAGCAATTGTCGGGTCAAAGACGCCGCGCGCTCGCCCGCCTTGCGGATTTCCTCGGCGTGGGCGTGCATCGGATCGTCGGGGCGCAACATCAGCAGCAGCAACTCGCTGTAGCCGTTGATCGCGGTCAGCAGATTATTGAAGTCATGGGCGATTCCGCCGGCCAACCGACCGATCGCGTCCATCTTCTGCGACTGGCGCAACTGCTCCTCGCTGTGCTGCAGGGCCAGGTCCGCGCGCTTGCTTTCGGTCAGGTCGATGCCAAGCACCACGAAGCCCTCGACTTCGCCGTCCTGATTGCGCCGCGGCAGGTACTCACCGTGCAGGTAGCGCTCGCCGAGCCCCGGGAAGGTCAGGACCCGCTCGAACGTCATGTGCTCGCCGGCCAACGCCCTGTGCATGTCCGCTTGCAGCAAGGTAAAGACGTCATGGCCCAGCAATTGCTCGACAGTCCGCCCTTCGATGGCCCCGGCCGGCACGTTGTACGCGTGCTCGTAGGCCCGGTTGACGAATCGGTAGATGAAGTCCCGATCGACAAAGGCAATCAGCACCGGGACGATGTCCGTGATGACGCGCAAGTCTTCTTCTTTCTTGGACAACGCCTGTTCGATCCGGTCGCGGTCGGTGAGGTCGACGAAAAGCGCCACGAAGCCCTCGACTTGATTCGCCGCATTGCAGCGGGGCAGCAGGTCGGCCTGCATGAGCCGCGAGCCTTCGCCTTTGCCGACGCGCAGTTCGAACACCACCCGCTGGCCGGCCAACACCCGCGTCACATCTTCCTGCATGGACGAGAACGCCTCGTCGCCGATGACTTCGGCCAGCGTCCGGCCCACCACGTCGTCGCGCGACCGGTTGAACCACGCCTCGCATGCCCGATTGGCAAAGCGGAAGTGCAACCCGGCGTCGATATGGGCGATCAACACGGGCACGGTGTCCGTGATCAGGCGCAACTCCTCCTGCTTGGCGTGCAGGGCCCGTTGCGTCGCGCGCCGATCGGTCACGTCGGTGCAAGTGCCGACCCACTCGCGGACGCCGCCCATCGCGTCGAGCACGGGCACCGCGCGCATCGCCAGGTGTCGGTACTCGCCATCGTGGCGGCAGACGCGAAACTCCTGGTCGTACAAGAGCTTGTCGCGCAGGGACCGTTCCCAGATCGCCGCGGTTCGCCCCAGATCGTCTGGATGGACGGCCGACAACCAGCCGCGCCCCAACACCTCGCTGGCCGATTGGCCGGTGAGCGCGCGCCAGGTGGGCAGATCTTCGACCACTTCGCCCTGCCCGTCCGCCAGCCACACGACCTGCGTGGTGGCCAAGACCAGGGATTGCCAGCGAGCTTCGCTGTGATGCATGGACTGGTCCCGCAAGGGTTCCAGCCGGGCAAGCGCTTGTGCGAACAGCGTCGCCAGGATGTCGCCGAACGGGCGCAGTGCCGCGGGGACCTCGACCGGCCAGGTGACGAACATCGAACCGAGCCTCTGGCCTGCACAATCCAGGGGCCAAGCGACTTGCAGCGCGTCGTTGATCGGCGTGCGATCGGCCACGGTGCGAATGTCGACGTGATCGGCGCGCAGGGCCAGGGCCGCCAGGGCAGTCGCGCGGTGCAGATCCTCCACCGAACGGGCTTCCGCCAGCCGGGCGGCGAGGATCGCGACCCCTTGCGCGGCTGCAGACGCGGGGGATGCCGGATCACCTTGGATTTCCGAGTGTACCCGAACGGACGCGGTGTGCTCGCCGTGTGCCATTGGACTCCCCGCGAAGGACGGGCGAAGCAGGCACCGACCCCGAGCACGCTCCCGGGAGGAGATCGTGATCGGGCAAGCGACGGCTTCGCAGCAAATACTTTGACGACGACGCCAAGTATACGGGTGCCCGCAACCGGCACAAGTGCCTAGGTCGGCCGGGCGCATCCGCGCAATGATCCTCGCGCTAATTTTCAATACTTACAGACAAC
>CAYHHL010000033.1:0-15291 GCA_964356325.1 uncultured Enterobacteriaceae bacterium
CGTTGGCAAGCGCGGCAGGTGCTCGCGGCTTGACCCATTGGCGCGAACCGCGCCCGCTACTCCCCCAAGTAAGCACTCTGAACCCGAGGATCCGCCAGCAACTCTGCCGCCGGCCCGGTCATCGTCACCTCGCCGGTCTCCAGGACGTAGCCGCGGTTGGCAATCTTCAGCGCCATCCGCGCGTTCTGCTCGACCAGCAGGATGGTCGTGCCCTGCTGGTTCAGCGTCTGCACGACTTCGAAGATCTTCTTCACGATCAACGGCGCCAGACCCAGCGAAGGCTCGTCCAGCAGCAGCAGCTTGGGTTGCGACATCATCGCCCGGCCCACCGCCAGCATCTGCTGCTCCCCGCCCGAAAGCGTGCCCGCCGCTTGCTGCCGTCGTTCCAGCAACACCGGGAACAGTTCGAACACCCGTTCGGCATCCCGCGCGATCCCCGCGGTATCGTTGCGGATGTACGCACCCAGTTCGAGGTTCTCGGCCACGGTCATGCGCGGGAACACCCGCCGACCTTCGGGACTGTGCACCACGCCCAGGCGCACCACGGCGTGCGGCGGCAGGCTGGCGAGATCCCGGCCATTGAAGGTCAGGGTCCCGGCGCTCAGCTTGTGCAGGCCGGAAATACAGTGCAGGGTCGTGGTCTTGCCCGCGCCATTGGCACCGATCAGCGAGACGATCTCGCCTTGCTCCACGCGCAGGTCGATGCCCTTGAGCACCTCGATCGCGCCGTAGCGGGCACGCACGCCTTGCAACTCGAGCATGGGCTAGTCGTCCTCCGTGCCGAGATACGCTTCGATAACCTTGGGATCGTTGCGGATCTGTTCGGGCGTGCCCTCCGCGATGCGCTTGCCGTGGACCAGCACCGTGATGCGATCGCTGATGCCCATGACCACCCGCATGTGGTGCTCGATCAGCAGCACGGTCACGCCGCGGTCGCGAATCCGCCGAATCAGCGCCATCAACGTCACGGTTTCCGAGGGGTTCATGCCCGCCGCCGGCTCGTCCAGAAGCAGCAACCGGGGTTGCGTGCCCAGCGCGCGGGCGATTTCCAGGCGGCGCTGGTCGCCGTACGGCAGGTTGCGCGACAGCTCGCCGGCTCGCGTGTCCAGACCGACGAATTGCAGCAGTTCCATGGCATTGGCGCGCCCGGTCGCCTCGATCTGCTGGGCCGCCGAAGTAAAGGCGCCGCGCCGGCCAATCACGACGAGCAACGCCACGACCGTGACCAGGAACAGCGCCAGGACCACCAGTCCCGGGCCTTGCGGACCGCTGTCCTTGGCCCGGGACAGCACCGCCAGCACCGCCAGCCAGGCGAACACCAGCAGCGGGCCCGCCCAGGCCAGCCGCCGGCTCGGATGCGCCCAGGACACCGTGTGACCGAGGTGGCGATCCATGGCCACGAGCACGTTCTCGAGCACCGTCATGTTGTGGAACAGCCTGATGTTTTGGAAGGTTCGCGCCACTCCGCGCCGGGCGACTTGCGTGGGCGTGCGGCGGTTGCGCTGCCAGACCGCGTGCGCTCCGGCCACGCCGAGCAGCATGCCGATGAAGAAGACGACCCAGCGCAAGGTTCGCGCGGATTGCATCGTGGTCCTCGCGGCTTGCAGCAACGGCGCCGCCACCGCGACGCGCTGCGAGACGTCGGCCACCGGCGCGTCGGCCGCCGCGCCATTCCTCAGCCACTCCGCGGACTTGTCGCGCAAGGCCAGCGCTGCCTCGCGGGTCTTGGCGCTGCCGAACGGCTCTCCACCGGGGCCGACGACGAAATGGCGGCCCATGCGGGTCTCGACGCGCGGCTCGGCCTTCAAGTACCGCCATGCGTCGCCCGCGGCCTGGCTAACGCTGAAGTGCGCGGGATCTTGCTGTTTGACCACCGCGGCCCACATCGTGTCGACATTGGCCGCGGACAAGGTCGAGAGCACGCCGAGCAGCAGACCGGCCAGCAGCCAGCGGGCGATGTGCGTACGCCGCAAGGGTTCTTGCAGATCCTGACCGTCGAGCAGTACCTGGCCCGAGGTCGGCTCGTAGATGCCGGTGATCGCGTTGAACAGGCTGGTCTTGCCGGCGCCGTTGGGCCCGATGACCGCGGCGACCGTGCCCTCGTGCACGTCCAGGTCGACGTCGCTGACCGCAGTCAAGCCACCGAAACGCAGGGTCAACTTGCGAATCTGCAGCAGCGGTCCGGTCGCGGCCGCAGGGGCACTGCTGGTTGGCGCGGAGGAATTCGAAGTCACACCGCCTCCGGGCCGGGCGCCACCGGGATGGCCGCGGCCTTGGGATCGCCGAGTTCAGCCGCCACGCGCGCTTCGGGCCACAACCCAGCGGGACGCAAGCGCATCATCAGCACCAGCGCGGTGCCGAAGACGATCCAGCGCCAGTTGGTGAAGCTGGCCAGCACCGAAGTCGAGTCGCCGCCCAGCAACGACTGCAGCAAGCGGGTCAGCAGCGGCGACAGCACGTTGTCGAAGCCCATGAGCAGGGCCGCGCCCAGCATCGCGCCGCGCAACGAGCCGAGGCCGCCGATGATGAGACAGCACAAGACCATGATCGAATAGTTGAAATCGTAGGTGTTGGGTTCGGCGGTGGTGGTCAGGTTGGTGGCGTAGAGACAGCCGGCCACGCCCGCCAGCGCCGCGCCGCCCGCGAACGCCGCGAGCTTGATGCGCGTGGGATCCAGGCCCATGCACGAAGCTGCCAGTTCGTCCTCGCGCAACGCCACGAAGGCACGGCCGATTCGCGACTTCTCCAGCACGCGCAGGACCACCACGCTGACCACCAGGAGCAGCAGCGCGAGGTAGTACATCGACCGCAGCGTCGCTTCGGCGGGCGAGCCACCGTTGGCCAGCAAGTCGCGCAGGCTGGCCGGAAGCCACGGATCCGGCACGGGATTGAGCCCGCGCGGCCCGTCGGTGATGTTCTCCAGGTTCAGCAGCACGATGCGCACGACCTCGCCGAACCCGAGCGTGACGATCGCCAGGTAGTCGCCGCGCAGCCGCAGCATCGGCGCCCCGAGCAGCAGACCGACCGCCGCTGCCATAGCCGGAGCCATGACCAGCGAGCCCCAGAAACCGAGCTGGAACGGGTACTTCTCGACGGTCATCACGCCCGTGGTCACCGCGCCGATGGCGAAGAACGCCGCGATGCCGAGTTGCAGCAGCCCCGCATAGCCGACCTGGAGGTTGAGCGCCAAGGCCAGGAGACCAAAGATGAAGATGTTGACCAGCTGGCGATCCAGGCGGATGGCTTGGCCCGTCACCGCCTCGATGCCCCAGTCCAGGAACGGCACCAGGGGATAGACGAGCAGGAACGCCAGCGCCAGGAACTCGAAAGTGCCCAGTTTACCAAGGCGTTGTTGGAGCGTGGTCTTGTCGGCGCGAACCACCGTCATCTCGGCGCGAAGCTGGGCCACGATCACACCTTTTCGCGAGCGGTCGAGCCGAGCAGGCCGGCGGGGCGGAACACCAGGATGACGATCAGGATGCCAAATAAAACCGCGGGTTGCCATTGGGCGCCGAGGAACTGGTCGGAGAACGCGCGGACCAGGCCTAGCAGCAGGCCGCCGAGCACCGCGCCGGGGATGTTGCCGATGCCGCCGACGACCGCGGCCGTGAACGCGTACAGACCGTTTTGATAGCCCATTTGGTAATGAACGGTGTTGATGTAGAGGCTGTAGATGACCGCCGCGAAGCCCGCCAGTGCGCCGCCGATGAGAAAGGTCGCGCCGACCACGCTGTCGACGTCGATGCCCATGAGGCGCGCTGCCGAAGGATCCTGTGCGGTGGCGCGCATGGCCTTGCCCAGCTTGGTGAATCGCACGATGGCGTACAGCGCGGCCATGACGGCGAGCGAGGCGCCGACGACGAGCACGTCCTTGGGCAGAATGGTCAAGCGGCTGCCGGCGCCGAGCAAATTGGTGTTGGGCAAGATGTCCGGGAACGCCTTGGGAGCCGCCGCCTGGTTGCCGCCGCCGAACACGGCCATGGGGATGCCGCCCCAGAACAGGCCGATATTCTGGAGGATGAACGATACGCCGATGGCCGAGACCAGCGGTGCGAGCTTGGGGGCCTTGCGCAGGGGCTTGTAGACGATGCGATCGATGCTGAAGTTGACGCCGGCGGCGAATACCGCACAAAGCGCGATGATCAGGAGCAATTCCGCGACGAAGGTGACGCCAGTGGCTTCGTGCAGGCTCAGCGCGCCGACCAGCGTGAGGGCGAGGAAGGACGCGAGCATGAACACGTCGCCGTGGGCGAAGTTGATGAACTCCAAGATGCCGTAGACCATCGTGTAGCCCAGCGCGATGAGGGCGAACACCATGCCGTTGGTCAGGCCGATGATCAGCTGCTGGGCGACGGTCTCGAGCATGGGGTTATTTGCCGCCCAAAAGGGTACTGAACTTGAACTTGGCGGCTTCCACCACGTTGCCGCTCATCGTCGTCATGGTCGTGTCGCCGTTCTGGTCGAACTTCCAGGTACCTAGCGCGCCGTCCTTCTGCTCGTAGCCGGTCATCGCCTGGCGCAAGGCTTCGCGGTCCTTCTTGCCGGTTTGCGCCAACACGTCCAGGGCCGACTTCGCCGCCGCGTAGCCGTAGACCGCGTAGGCCTGGGGCTCCGCCTTGTACTTCTCCTTGTAACGCTTGACGAACTCTGCGCCCTTGCCCTTCAGTTCCTCGGGAGGCACGCCGCCGAACGTCACGAAGGAGCGGCCCTGCACGTTGTCCGCGCCTGCCGCCTCGATGAACGCCTGCTCGAAGCAACCATCGGGAACCATGAGCTTGGCCGTCAAGCCGACCGCGACCATGTCCTTGGCGATTTGTCCAGCGTTGCTTTGCGTCGTGCCGCCGTAATAGACCCAGTCCGGGTTCAACGCCTTGATCTTGGTCATCAAAGACCGGTACTCCTGCGCCTTCGGATCGATGCCCTCGTGGCCGACCACCGCGATGCCGTGATCGGGCGCGTTGGCCACGAACACGTCGGCGATGCCCTTGCCGTACAGGCCGCGATCGTCCAGCACATACGCGGTCTTGCCATTGAGCTTCTGGATCCACTCGGCCGCCGCTTTGCCCTGGATGTCGTCAGCCGGCACCACGCGGAAGTAGTTGATCTTGCCCGCGGGGCGGTACACGCCCGGCTCGTTGGGCTCGCCCATGCCCGGCTTGGTCAGGCCGGTGTAGGTGTTGGCCGGCGAAATCATCACCAGCGAGGCCTTGTTCAGCACCGGCATGGCGATCTTGGCCGCGCCCGAGTTGTACGTGCCGAGGTAGAACATCACGTCGCCATCGGCCACCGCCTTGTTCGCGTTGGCGGCCTCGACCTCCGGGTCCCAATCGCCCTTCTTGGCGCTTGCGTCGTCCCAGTCCTCGTACACGACCTGGAACTCCCCGACTTTACCGCCGGATTCCTCGATCGCCATCTTGATGCCGTTGACCATGGTGGTGGTCTGGGCGTTGGCGCTGCCGGTGCGCGGCAGGCTGCTGACGATCTTGACGACGTTGGAACCGCCACTGCCGGACGTGCCCTTGGCGGCGTCGCCGGTCTTCTTGCCGCAGCCGGCCAGGGGTACGGTAGCCAGAACTGTCAGGACTGCCAGGACCTTGGATAGACGCATGAACCCTCCGGTGCGAACCGGCTGGGACTGTACGGCAACGATGGCGCAGCGACAAGCTTTCGGCCTGCAGCTCAGCGTGACGCCCGGCCACGCCCGGTGTAGCATCGGGCGCACGCTCGACAACTGCCGCCTGGACCCCACACCGCTGCGCGAGGCCCCATGACCGCCGACGTTTTCGTTTCCGCCCACGCCCCGGTGCCCAAGAACGACCATGAGGACTTGGACCTGCACGTCGAGCAAAATCTCGCGCGCCTGGACAAACTCAAGGCGGTACAGCGCATCTGGCAGCGCGACGGATCCCTGTTCAGCGCCGATCCGCAAGTCCAACGCGACGTCCGCAATCGCTTGGGCTGGTTGTTCTGCGTCCAGGCCATGCGCGACTCGATCGAACGCCTGGCGGTGCTGGCCCGCGTCGTCGAACGCCAAGGCTATAATCGCGTTCTCGTCATCGGCATGGGCGGTTCCAGCCTGTGGCCCGAGGTCGTCGGCAAGCACCTGCAAGGCAAGCGCGGTCTGCCCATCCGCGTCATCGACAGCACGCACCCCGAAGCCATCGCCGACACCCTGACCTGGTGCCGCGAAGGCAAGCCGCTGTTCGTGTACGCCACCAAGTCGGGCGGCACCATCGAACCCCTGAGCATCTACCGCGCCTTGCGTCCGCACTTCGACGACGGCGACCATTTCGTGGCGATCACCGACCCGGGTTCGGGGTTGGAAAGGCTGGCCAAGGACGAGCACTTCCGCGACACGTTCATCAATCCCCCGGACATCGGCGGGCGCTTCTCGGCGACGAGCTTTTTCGGCCTGGTGCCAGCGGTGCTGGCCGGCGTGGTGCTCCAAGATGCCCTGCAGCGGGTCGCGGACATGCTCGAGGCTTGTCACGACGAGGACGTGCGCGGCAATCCGGGCACCCAGCTCGGCGCGCTCCTGGCCGCGGCCCAGCAGACCGGTCGGTGGCAGATGCGCCTGGCGTTGGGCAAGGATGTCCGCGCGTTCGGTGGCTGGATCGAGCAACTCGTGGCGGAATCGACCGGCAAGCACGGCACGGGTCTCTTGCCCATCGTCGGCGGCGTGGACGGCCAGGGCCAGGAGCTGGCTCAGAAGCTTCGGCATTCGCTGGTGATCGGCCTGACCACGTTCAACAACCCGGACGACGACTTCCTTTCCCGGGCCACCGACGCGGGCGTGCCGGTCTCGGCCACGGTGATGCCGCAAGTCGCGGATCTGTGGACCGAAGTGGTGCGTTGGGAGTTCGCGACCGCCATGTGCGGCCTGTTGCTGGACATCAACCCCTTCGACGAGCCGGACGTGACTTCGGCCAAGCAGGCGACCGCCGCGCTCCTGGACGGCTCCAAGCAGCCGGTGCAGCCCGATCGCCAGTTGGAACTCGCCAAGATCACGGACATTGCCCCCGCGCTGGCGAGCGAGCTGGCCGAAGCCCAGGCGGACGACTACCTGGCTGTACTGGCGTACCTGCCGCCGACCGCGCAGACGCTGCAACGCCTGGAAACCTTGCGGCAAGCGTTGCAAGCGAGGACGGCGGCGGCGGTGGTGGTGCAAGTCGGGCCGCGGTATCTGCACTCGACCGGCCAGTTCCACAAGGGCGGCATCGCGCGCGGGCGGTTCGTGCTGTTGCACGGCTATCCGGACACGGCGGACCTTGCGATCCCAGGGCAATCGTTCACGTTCGGTCAGTTGGTGCGCGCCCAGGCCCAAGGCGATGTCGCGGTGCTGAGCTCGCGCGGCAAGCCGGTCACCGTGATTGCGCTGGCAACTCCAGCCACTCGCGGGTAGGCTTTCCACGCACTTCCATGAGGCGACGCCGATGCAGCACATCCATTTCGACCAACTCGACGTCCGCTCCGGGATCTTCCTGGTCCTCGCCATCGCCGCCGGCATCTTCATGTTCCGCGCGACCAAGCACCTGCTTTTCGGCCTGTTCTTCACGGCGCTGGCGGTCGGCATCGTCGCCTGGGGCTTCGACATCGTCACCGTGGACGACGCCAGGGCCGCGGCCGCGCAACTGAAGGCCGAAGCGGGCGGAGGCCTGGACGCGGCGAGCCTGCGCGCCAAAGCGATCGGCGATCAGGGCTACAGCACGTCGGCAGGCAAGGGCGGCCAGGTCAACGGTGCGTACGAGAAACACATAGAGAACAAATAGTTACTGCTGGCATCCGGCGCAGAAGAACGTCGCCCGGTTGGACAGCACAGTCCGTTCGACCAGCGCCAAGACCTTGCGCCTGGGATCGCCTCCGCAGCGGGTGCACGGTTGGCCCTCGCGACCGTAGACGTCGAGCTGCTGCTGGAAATAGCCCGGCGCGTTGTCGCCGCCCACGAAGTCCTTGAGCGTCGATCCGCCTGCCGCAATCGCATCTTCCAAGACGGCCTTGGCACAGCTGACCAGGCGCGCGCACTCGGCCTCGGTCACGGTGCCGGCCAGCTTGAGCGGATGCACCCGAGCCCGGAAGCACGTCTCGCTCGCGTAGATGTTGCCGATGCCGACGACGCGGTGGCCGTCCATCAGCAGCGCCTTGATCGCCACGCGGCTGTTCCGGCTCGCGTCGAACAGAAGTTGCCCTGTAAAGTCAGGGCCCAACGGTTCGGGTCCCAGGTCGCGCAACAGCGGATGTTCGGCTTCGTCCCGCGCCGGAAACACGTCCAACGCCCCGAAACGCCTGGCATCCACGTAGCGCAGCCGTTGGCGACCGTGCGGGCCGTCCAACTGCAGCCGCCAGTGCTCGTGCTTTTGCCACTCGTCTGGGATCTCGGGCTCCGGCTCGACGAAAAGCCGACCACTCATGCCGAGATGCACCAGCGCGACAGCCCGGTCGCAATCGATCAGCAGGTACTTCGCCCGCCGTCGCACCGCCTGGATCGCCCGACCGGCCAGATCGCGCGCCGCCGCCATGGGAATCGGGTAACGCAGGTCGCCACGCCGCAAATCCACGACGTCGATGCGCTGGCCGGGCAGGTGCTGGTCCAAGTGCCGGCGCACGGTTTCGACTTCGGGCAGTTCAGGCATGCGGGAGAGCTCAGGCCAGCTTCGACGCTAGCGCATCGTCCGGTAGGCGCGCGAGGCCAAACGACTGCATTCCACAGTCCTGCCGAACAGTTGCATGTCAGTCAGGAACTTCTGCGCGGGCTGTACCTGGCGGCGCAAGTCGTCGTCGGTGGCGCCGGTTTGCAGTGCGCGCAAGTAGCCCATGCCCTGGCTCGTGCGATCCTCGGCGTCGCGGCGGATGCAACTGCACAACTGGAAGAAAAAGCGCACGCGCCCCACGCGTCCCGGCACCTCGGCGTCCCCGGTCAGGCCGATGCCGGCGTCTTGCGCCACTTCCAGATAGCGCATCTGCAACATCGCCGCCCGCCTGGCCAATCGCGCCAACTCGCCGACGATCTGGGCGTGCAGGCGCAACAAGGGAATCGGGTCGTAGTCGTCCACGTCGCCGGCATTGCCCGGCCGTTTCGCCGACGCCACGCGATAGAGCGCTTCAGCCACCGCGAAGTAACTGCGCACGAGGTGTTCAGTTTCCTGGTCGCGCACTGCGGCGTTCTTCACCGCTTCCGGCATCAAGTCCAGTTCCTCGCCAGGACGCGTGCCGGGCGGTGGCGGGATGTCCGGATCCTGAGGCGGCAGAATGGGTTGCGGCTGCTCGGGCGACGGCGGCAGACCGCGCGGCCTGGGATACTCCACCTGCGCGAAGTCCTGGGCCGGCGGCCGCGCCGTGTGCGAGTCTCGCGCTTGGGGTGCACTGCAGGCGGGCGCCGCGAGAAGAGGCAACGCGGCCAGAAGCCAGTTACGCTTCGAAACCAGGGTCTTTGCGCTCGGCTGCATCACGTGGGCCATGTCCGCAGTGTACGGAGCACGGCCATCCGGTCAATGCGCACGAGGCAAACCCTTGCAAAGCTACTGCATGCGACCGGAATTGGACGGCCCGCCGAACGGCGCGATCCAAGCCTGCTCAGCCGCCGGACGACCGGTCTGGAACGCGCGCACGCTCACGCCGTCCCAGACATACAGCACACCGTCGGGAGCGAGCACTGGCGAGGGCCGCACGCCCGGATTGACCCAGGTCTGCACGGGCTCGATGAAGGTGTCTTCCCAATGAACTTCACCGGCTTGCGCGTCATACATGGCCAAGCCGAGCATCTGGCCGTTCTTGTCCAGGGCCGCCACCGCGCCGTCGTTGCTGACATACAGCGTGCCGTCCTGCGCCACGACCGGCCGACCCGACGGATGGTGCGTCGTGCGCGTCTGATCCACCGGCTGGGCCAGCGTCTTGTACGGAGCGTAGGAAACCTGCTTGGTGTCGAAGCCGTCGTAGGTCCAAACCTGCTTGCCGTCCTTCGCGTTGAGCGCGTACAGCGGGTCGATCGGGTTGCGCACCGCGTTTTCCCAGACCGGGAAATAGACCTTGCCATCGGCCACGGTCGGCGCGGCGGCGACGTTGCAGTCCTTGCACGGCGGGGTGAAGCTCCATTCGGCCTTGCCCAACGCGGAAACGCGGCTCAGCTCATGGTTGCCGCCGCTGACGACGTAGGTCTCGCCTTGCGGACCGGGCGCGAAGTCGACCATGCCGCCTTGGGTCGTGAAAGTCCAAAGCGTCGTACCGTCAGCCGCTTCCGCGACCAGTTTGCCGTACTGGGGCGCGCCGCCCGAGGTGGTCTGACCCTTGGCGCCAGCGAGATAGCGCACCGAGCCGTCGGCCAGGACCGCGGCGGGCGAGGCGTCGGAACGCTGACGCAACAGCTTGCCGTCGTTGCGATCCAACGTGTACAGCGTGCCCTCGTTGAACACCGACGAGGTCGCCGCGTACACGACGTCCTTGCCGAGCGAAGGCGGCGTGCCGACCGGCGTGCCGCTGAGCGAGCTCGACCAGCGCGGCACGTCCGCAGTCGTCTTTGTATTCGAGGAGTTCCACGCCAGCACGTTCGCGCTGCCAGCCGTGTTGCCGATCGCGTACAGACCGCCGACGTCGTCCGCCGAAGGAGCCGACAGCGGCGAGCCACCGTCGACCAGCTTGGCGATCTTGCCGTCGGAGCGCACTTCGATCAGTTCGTTGCCGCGCGCCACCACGATGCGACCCGCCTGGACGGCCACCGGCGGCCACTGCACCGCGTTGGGCCCGGTGTCCTGCTGCCAGCTCGTGCGCCGCACCACCTGGGGGCTCAGCTGAACCACATAGAGTTCCTTGCCGAATTCACCGCAGACCGTGACGCCGTCGCTGACCTTGCAGGAGTCGTCGCCGCCGCAGCCGGGCAGGATCGCGGCGGCCGAGAGGCCCAGTAGCGCGAAAGGTACGAGTCGCATGGACTTCCTCCGTCGGTTGGACCTGAAGCCTCAGGCCGGATTGCAGGTCGCGGTCACAATCAGGATTCTGCAGGTTCGGCGCACGTGGACCAAACAAGCTGTCAGCGCATGGCAAGCCCGTGCGCGTACCCACCCTAGCGACTTCCGGCAACGCTTGCAAGTAGGAACTTTACTTAGTGGGGTCAAGTGGTTGCAGACCGATGCGGCGCAGCATGCGGTCCAGCACGCGCGGCATGCCGGGCATGCGCAGGGCCGTGCCCAAAGCCACCAGCACGCCCAGCCACGCCAGCCCGGCCACCAGCACCCGGGCCAGCAGACGCAACCGCGCGAAATCGGGCAGCCAGGCCGCATGCGCCAACTCCCGATCGATCAGCCACGCAGCGCCGCCAGCCGCCAGCGCCACGACCACCGCCTTGGCAATGCCCACCAGCAGTGGCTTCGCGTGCAAACCCAGGCGCTTGCGGGCCAGGACCAACAGTGCGAGTACCTGCAACGACATGCCGATCGTGCCGGCGAGACCGAGGCCCCGGATGCCCGCGCGCGCTGCCAACTCCGCGTACACAGGGACCATCGCCACCGTCAACAGCGTGGTCAGCAGCATCGGTCGCCACGTGTCGCCGGTGGCAAAAAACGCCCGCGAAAGTACCTGCTGCGCGCCCCACGCCGCGATGCCCAGGCTCAACGGCACCAGCGCCGACGCCGTGCGGATCGTGTCGGCCTCGTGGAATTTCCCGTACTGAAAGAGGATTGCCACCACAGGTTCGGCCATCGCCACGAGGAATGCGGACAGCGCCAGCGACAGGCCGATCACCGCGGCGAGCGATCGGGCCAGCACCTCGGCGAGTTCGTCCCGCTGCCGTTCCGCCCATAGTTTGGCGATGTAAGCTCCGGTCGCTTGGCCCGCCGCGCCGCCGAGCAGGCCGATGGGCACGAGCATGACGCGTCGGGCATTGGCGAGCCACGAAATCGACCCGGGTGGCAGCGCCGAACCGTAGCGGCGGCCGAGCCATTCGTCGACGGTGGTGAGACTGACGCCGATCATCAGGGGCAGGGCGGTCACCAGGAAGCGGCGCACTTCGAGATCGGTGGGAGCCCAGGTGAAGTGCCAGCGCAACGTGGCGCGCGCCGACCACGCCGGGACCACGAGGCCGCCCAGGAAGGCGCCGACCAGGGCGCCCCAGGAAAAGCCTTCTATGCTGGCATGTTGGCTGCCGATCAAGCCGCCGATGATGATGCCGGCGTTGTAGAAGAGCGGCGTCAGCGCCATCGCGCGGAACGACTGGCGGGCGAGCAACGTCGCCTGGATGAGACCGCCGCACACGAAGAACAGTTGGGCGGGCAGGACGATACGCGTCAAGTGCGCGGTCTCGGCGGCCTTTTGCGGCGAGAAGCCGTCGAACCACCAGGCGATCAACGGTTCGGCAAAGATTTCCGCCAGCACGACCAGGATCGTCGTCGCCACCGCCATGACGCTGAAGACCATGGCAAAGGCGCGATCGGATGGCCTGGTCTCACCTGGCAAGGGCGGAAAGTCACGTTCCTTGGCGTACAAGGCGGCCATGCGCGGCAGGAGCGAGACCGTCAGCGCGCCGCCCGCCAACAGATAGTTCAACATGTCCGGGACGGTGAAAGACGCCTGGTAGACGTCGGTCTGGCCCGTGGCGCCGTAGTGGTAGCTGATCAGCCAGTCGCGGCCGTAGCCGAGCACGCGCGAAACCAGGCTGCTGGCGGCCAGAAGCAGGGTGACGGCACGGATACGGCGCGAAAGTTCTTGGCCCATGGCGGCGGAGCATACGCGGGGCCCTGTTGTTCGCCAGAAAGTACGGTGCCAAGGCCAGAACCCGCATGAAGCTTGCGCTGGACCTCGACCGGGGCTACACGGCGAGACATGGACCTGTTGCATGCGACTTTGCTGGGTGTCGTCGAAGGGCTGACCGAATTCGTTCCGGTGTCCTCGACCGGGCACCTGATTCTGGTCGGCCATTGGCTCGGCCTCGGGCAGGGCGCGCAGAAGGAGGCGGTGGACGCGTTCGACATCGTCATCCAGGCCGGCGCGTGGCTGGCGTGCGTGATGTACTACGCGCCGCTGTTACTCCGTCGTGTCAAGGAGTTGCGCTCGCCCGAACCGGTGCCGCGGCTGCGTGCGCGCAACTTGCTGGTGGCCCTTGCCGTCTCGTTCTTTCCCGTGATGATCGTCGGATTCGTGGCGCGCAAGACGATCAAAGCGTTGCTGTTCGGTCCGGCCCCGGTCGCGGCGGCGCTGCTCGTCGGCGGCGTCGTGATGATCGCCGCGGATCGGTTGCTGGCCAAGCGAAACAAGAAGGATCTCGACGCGATTGACGTGCCCACCGCCGCTGGAATCGGGCTCGCGCAGTGTTTGGCGCTGTTGCCGGGCACTTCGCGCTCGATGGCGACGATGGTGGGCGGCCTCGCGCTCGGCCTGAACTTGCAGGCGGCGGCGGACTTCTCGTTCCTGCTGGCGATTCCCGTGCTGGGCGCGGCGACGCTGTATGAACTGATGAAGTCCTGGCACGAACTCGTCACCCATATCGGCCCGTTGGCCATGACCGTGGGACTCATCGCGTCGTTCCTGACCGGCTGGGCGTCGATCGCGGGATTCCTTCGCTTCATCGCGCACTTCGGTCTCGTGCCCTTTGGCCTGTACCGCATCGCGCTGGCCGCAGTCGTCTGGCTGACCCTGCTGAAACCATGAGGATCGCGCTGTTGACCGCGGGTGGCACGCGCGAGCCGATCGATGCCGTGCGCCACGTGACCAACGTCGCCACCGGCAGTCTGCCCGCGGCGATGGCAGATGTCCTGCTGTCTCATGGGGTTGAAGTTCACTACCTACACGGGCCGGACGCGGTGCTGCCGGGGCGGTCGACGGTGTCGCTGGACCTGACCACCCTGGACTCGGCTGGGCTGGACGCGGCGCTGGTCGCGCACGCCGCTCAGGCTCGACGCAAGCACTTGGCACTGAAGGGCAAGCTGCATCTCCATCCAATCGGTACGGCGCGGCAGGCGGCCGAGACGCTGGAACGCCTGGCCCGCGATCTGCAACCGGATCTCGTGGCATGCGCGATGGCGGTGGCGGATTTCGCGCCGGAACCGCTGGCGGGCAAGCTGTCCTCGCAGGCCGACACGCTGACGCTGCGCATGCTTGCGACGCCCAAGGCGATCGATCGGGTCAAGGCGGTGGCGCCCGGCTCCAGGCTGCTGGGCTTCAAGCTGCTGGCCGGGGCGACCGAAGCGGAACTGCGCGAGGCGGCTCGGCATCTAGCCCAACGCAGCGGCGCGGACGTGGTGTTCGCCAACGATGTCGTAGACTACCGCCAGGGTCTGCGGCGTGGGCTGTTGATCGACCGGGATGGCTTGGTGATCGGCCGGTTGGACGGTGGAGCCGGCGAGGCAGGATTGCGCACGCTGGCCGAGTTGATCGTCGCGGTGGTCGCGTAGAATGCCCAGGCCGATCTAGCGCTTGGCCGCGACCACCGGTTTCTTGGCCGCCGGCGCCTTCTCCAACGCGATGCGTGCGTCCAAGCCCTGGAGCGCCATCAGGATCGCCTGGCCGAACTGCACCGGCGTCTGTGGCTCCAGCAGCGTCCGCGCCTCTTGCGGGTGGGTCAGGTAGCCGACCTCGAGCACCACTGCCGGCATCCTCGCTTCCTTCAGCACTCCGAAGGGAGCCTGGCGAACGCCGCGAAATCGCACGGTAGGTCGCACCTTCTGCAGCGCCAGGGCCAGGCTGCCGGCAAAAACCTCGGCATGGGCGTGGGCCGCGCTGAGGTCCAGATCCTGCACGATGCTACCCACGGACCAAGGCAGTCCCGCGGTCGGATCGTCAGGCCGGATGCCTTCTTCGCGCTCGATCAGTTCCCGCGTCGACTGCACGCTGCTGTCCGCGGCCAGGAAGAAGACCTCCATGCCGTGGGCCTCGCCCAGCTCGTGCGCGTTGGCGTGCAGGCTGACCAGGGCATCGCCCTTCTTCTCGTTGGCCAATCGAGGCCGATCGCGCAGGGCCACGGCGACATCGCTCTCGCGTGTCAGCACGACCTCGACGTTGCTGTGCGTGCGCACGAAGGCCGCGATCTTGCGGGCATAGTCCATCACCAGCGACTTCTCGCGGATGCCCAGTGCGCCCACCGTGCCCAGGTTGTCGCCGCCGTGCCCCGGATCCAGCACCAACCGGCGAACATGCTGCAACTGCACAGGCTTAGCGAACCACGGGTCCGGCTTTTCGGCGGTCGGCGGCGGCTCGGCACGCGGCGCGCGCGGCGGCAGGGCCAGGACCGTACACGGCCAGGCCAACAGGACCACACCAAGCCAGCGCACCAGATTAGCCACTCGACCTCCGACCAACCCTTGTACACGA
>CAYHHL010000033.1:15391-25133 GCA_964356325.1 uncultured Enterobacteriaceae bacterium
GGCTGTGCCTACGGCAAGGGCCAAGCCGCGCTGGTTGGCGCGACCTCATGCCGTGACGTGCGCCGCGGGATCGTCTAGCCTCAGCGCAACGCGCTCCCCGCGCCCCTGCCTGGTGGAAATCCATGCGCCTGCACGCGTCTCTACATTCACGTTTCACGGGACTCGCGTTGACCACCGTCCTGGCCCTGCCCGCGTGCGCCGTCGACGGCTTGTTCCTGACCGAAGCCTCGCGGCAAGCCCATGTCATCGTGCCGGATCCTGCCCCGCATACGCTGACGGGCAAAGTCGCCGACGGCGCGGGTGCTCAGGTAGCCATTCTGGGCAGCAATGGTCAGGCCCTGGCCGGTCTGCAAGGCGCGGCGGGGCCAGACGGTCGATTCTCGCTGCAGATCGACGGCGCGACGGCCTTGACGGAATCGCTGGTGCAGGCGCGCCTGGGTCGCAAGCAATTCCTCGCGCTGATTCCGGAACTGCCGGCGCAGCCCTCGGTCCAGGCGCCGGCGCATACCTATGACATCGCGGACCTTTCGCCGGGCGCACTGCAACTCGACACCACCTCGACGACCTTGGCGCTGCTGGTCCTGGGCAACGTGCGCGCTGAGGGTCGGACCTTGGCCGGCGTGGCGCCGTGCGCGATGGTCCTGGCGCTGCAGACCGTGCACGGCAAGTTGCTGGCGGGCGGACCGGTCGCGGACTTTGCCCAGATCGTCGCGCGCATAGAAGCTGCGGCCGACGCGCAGGCCAAGGATGCCGGGGCGCAAGGGCCCTTCCTGCTGGAGCCGGCGCAGGGGACGACCGCCGGGTCGCTGCTCAATCCCTTGTTTCTGCAGCATAACCCGACCGATCTCGACGGTGACGGCAACGCGGATGTCTCGACACTGGGCTTCGACAAGGCCCTGGCCAAGGCGGTGGCGACGTTTTCGGCGGGCGGGGCCTACGATCCGACCCGGATGCGCGTGCTCATCTCGACTCGGCTCGCCGCCAACGCGTTCAACGGCAATTGCGAGGCCTACCCCGCGCACAAGTGGGCGCCAGCGCTCGCGACTTCACGGCCGTTCCTGACCGGCGGCATCCACAAGGACACGCCGTCTTGCGACAACCACGCGCCGCCGTGCCTGACGCCGGCCCAGGTCGACGCCGCCAACCACCTGCTCGGCAACTGGAAGCCCAATCAAGTTCCGATGTTCGATGACGGCACGCACGGCGACGGCGTGGCGGGCGACGGCATCTGGACGGTGCAGGTCGACTTGCCGGCTTGGCCGGTGGATCCGCTCGATCCCAAGGGCGTTGGCGTGCGCCTGGGCTACAAGTTCACCTACGGTCAGCCCGGCCAGGGTTGGACCGGCAGCGAGGAATTTCCTGGCAACGAACGGCACTTGGAACTGGTGGACGTCAACGGCGACGGTCTGGTGACGCGGTTCGACCTGTTCGCCGACGAGACCGGCAACAAGGACAAGGACAACGCGCTGTATCCCAGCGCCGGCGGCTGTGGCACGAACAAGTGGTTCGCGGACAAACCGGCGGGCAAAAGCTGTTTCCAATCCGATACTCGTGAACGGGCGACCGATCTGGACGCCGACTGCAAGAAGGACGGCTGGCCCCCGACCGGCGGCGTCGCGCCCCTGACCCTGGACTGTGCCGCGAAGTAGCCTGCTTTGCTGAGGATCCGCTCGACGAGGCGCCCGGTCCGATGGCTCGACACAAGGATTCCGCATGGTTCGCGCCATCTCGCTCTTGGCTTGCTTTGGCCTGGCCTGCGGGCTCGGCGCGTGCGGAAGCGGTGCGGCCGTAGGGACTTCGGGCACGGTGTCGGGCGCGGACGCCAAGGTCGGCGACGGCCAGGCCGGGCTCGGCGACGGCTGGCAGGCCCAGCAGGACGCGCTGCCCCCGGACGACTCGTGGGCGTGGAATTTCGACACTGGCGCCTGGCAGCAGGGCGACACAACCACCGTCCCTGACGGCGTAAACGACGGCGGATCGACCCAAGCCGATGCTCTCGGCGATGGCAGCGAAGGCGACGCTGCACCGGCCGACGCGAGCCCCGCCGATGTCGAACCGCCCGCCCCCGGCCAATTGGGCGGCAAGTGCGTCAAACACAAGGACTGCAAGAGCAAGATCTGCGCCAATGTCGACACGGAATTCGGCTATTGCACGAGCGCGGGTTGCAGCAAATCGTCAGACTGCACAGGGATCTACAGCCCGGACGATCCTGTGTGCTGCGTGACCTACGCCAACCAGAGCTACTGCTTGAAGCAGTACCAGGCGAGCCAGTGTGGCGCCCAGGACAAGCAACCCGGCGACAGTTGCGCGAGCGGCGGCCAGAGCGACTGCAAGACCGTGGCCGGCGACTGGTGCTTCGCGCAAGGCGAGCAAGCCGAGTGCGTGCAAGCCTGCGGAAAACTGGATGATACCGCGTGTCCCAGCGGCACCGCCTGCAACGTCTTCCCAGGCGGAGGCGGCTGCCTGCCCTTCACGCCGGGCGTCACCGACGGCGCACCGTGCGCGGGCAAGGCGATCGGCGGCTGCGGCAAGTACGCGTACTGCATCGGGTCCAACACCGGCGACCCGTACGCCTACTGCGCCACCGGCTGCAAGAAGGACGCGGACTGCGCGGCGGGCCTCTCCTGCCTGATTTACCAACCGGGCCAGGGCATTTGCCAGAAGCACGGCGATCGCAAGGCTGGCCAGAACTGCGCGGACGACAGGTTCTCCTGTGACGACAAGCTGTTCTGCATCGGCTGGGGAGGCGCCGACGCCATCTGCTCGCCCGCCTGCACCGTCGACGGTGACTGTGCGTCGGTCGCCAGTGCCATGGGCGGAAGTGCCTATTGCGCCAAGGCAAGCGATTCGCCCGTCGGCGCGTGCTATCCGAAGGGCGACAAGAAGAACGGCGAGAGTTGCGGCAAAGACCCGCTCACGTGCAGCAAAGGTTCTTACTGCATCGGTGGTTACGACCAGTACGATCCCGACGCCTACTGCCAGAAGGCTTGCGGTGCGGCGAGCGACGGCATTTGCCCGGCCGGCAGCCAGTGCGTGAAGTACAGTAGCAATTACAGCGGCTGCCAGGTGCAGGGCAGCAAGGGCCAGGGCGAGGCATGCGACGGCGCGCCAACCGCGTGCAAGGCTGGGCTCATCTGCATAGGCGCGAAAGGCAAGGAGATCTGCGCGACGTTGTGCACGGTCGGCGGCGCGGGCTGCCCCCCTTCGGTCGTGGGCGTGGGTGGCACGTGGTGCGCGGCCTGGGGCGAAGGCACCGCCGGCGTGTGCATGCCGTCGGGCAGCCTGGACGTCGGAATGTCTTGCAAAGCGACGCCTTGGGCCTGCAAGCCGGGCAGCTTCTGCCAGCAGTACGGCGAAGCGAAGGACGCCAGTTGCATCGCCAAGTGTGGGGCCGGCGGCGTCTGTCCCAAGGGCACGGATTGCAAGGACTTCGGCCAAGCGGGCGATTATTGCGAACCGGCGGGTGGCAAGCTCCAGGGCGAGAATTGCTCCACGGATGCAAACAGTTGCGCGGCGGGCCACGTGTGCGTCTGGAAGTCGACGAAGTACGCGATCTGCAGCAAGCAGTGCAAAACCGATGGCGATTGTGGACCTACGGGCGGCGTCAAGGGCGGCCTGTGGTGCGGAGTCGGCAAGTGGGGCGGCTACTGCTTGCCGGACGGTCCACAGGCGGAGTTCGGCCCGTGCTACGACAAGCCGTTCGCGTGCGGCAAAGGCTTGTTGTGCATCGGCGACGCGGCGTCCAACCCCGGCGCGTTCTGCGCCAAGGAATGCACCGGTTTCGCCAGCGTTTGTGGTGTCGCTTCGGGCGGCGGGGGCGCCAAGTGCGAATACCTGGGCGGCGGGCAGTCGTGGTGCTTCAAGACCGGCAAGCAACCGCACGGTTCATTGTGCTTGGATGACCCACAATCATGTGATCCCAACACATTGTGCATCAAGGGGACGCCCCAGCCGACTTGCCTGCAGGAGTGCGGCACCGGCAAGCCGGCCTGCCCTGGGGACAGTCCCTGCACCTATTTCCCAGGGTCGGCGCTGAAGTTGTGTGTTCCCAAGGATTTCAAGCCATTCGGGGCCATCCGCGCGCCATTCTGAGTCCGCCGTGTTATCCCGCCGTTCTGAGTCCGAGGAGCGATGAACTCCAAGCGCGTCGAACACCAAAAGCCCGTTGAAGCACCCGTGGTCGTGCCGAAAAGGGCCACGGTGCGCAGTCTTGCCGGCCAGGCGCAGGTGCCGGTGGCCGAGGCCTTGCTGCGGTTGCAGGAGGCGGGAATCGAAGTGCGCCACCCGAATGCCAAAATGGAGGGCGCAGATGTTCGCAAGGCTCGTGAAATACTGGGGATGCGTGCATGGGGAGAAAAGCTGCCGCCCGCGCGCCGACTGACCGAGACGCAGCTGTTGCTGCAATGCCTGCGACCGCTGCGCGAGAAGGGCAAGGTGGGACGCACGCACACGACGCCGATCGAGCACGTCTACGGACATGGCGTGCCGGACCACCAGAAAGACGAGGCGCGTTCCTTGGTTGAACGCTTCGTGGCCGATGGGACCCTATGCGAGAAGCAGAGCCAGGGTCGCCGGCACGTTTGGCTGAGCCGTGAAGGTCTCGCGCTGCTGGCCGGCGCCGAAAAGACCGAGGTGGGAGAGGATGTTTGAGGTGGACCGTGTTGGACAATGGTCTCGCAGGGTCCTAGTCTCTGAAGCACCTCGCGGGATCCAGTCGCGAAGGGGACTGCCATGACCGCGGCACAGGACGGCATCCGCCGACTCAAAGCCATCATGTTCACCGACATCAAGGGCTACAGCGCCATGATGGGGTTGGACGAGGACCGCACGGTCAAGCTCGTGTTGGAGCATCGCCAGATCGTGCGCGATTGCCTGGCGGTACACGGCGGGACCGAGCACGAGACGATCGGCGATGCGTTTGTGGTGTTGTTTGATTCCGTCGTGAATGCCGTGCGTTGTGGCGCGGACATCCAGGAGCGCCTGCGCCTGCGCAACAGCGGTCTGCCCAAGGAGGAGCAGGTCTGGTTGCGTATCGGCATCCACCTGGGCGACATCATCGTGCAAGGCGACGGTATCTATGGCGATGGCGTCAACGTCGCGGCGCGCGTGCAGGACAAGGCGGATCCGGGCGGCATCTCGATCACCGAACAGGTGTACCTGCAAATCGACGGCAAGGTGGACTTCTCGCTCGAGCCGATGGGCAAGATCGAGCTGAAGAACATCCGCAACCCTCCGAATCTGTACAAGGTGCGGATGAAGGGCGATGGCCACGTGCGGCGCTCGCCGGTGTTGCTGCCGGTCGCGCTCGCGCTGGGCGTGCTGCTCGTTGCGGTCGGCCTGGCGGTATGGCTGACCAGGACGCCTGCGCCGGAACCGGTCAAGGCCCCGGTGGTGCTGGCGCAAGTGCCCTTGCAGCAAGCGATCGTCGCCCCAGTCGAGGACACCAAGGCCCAGGCTGGGCGCAAGGTCGCCGAGGCGATGGCGCAAACCGGTCCGGCACGCATGGAACTGCTGCGGCAGGCGCTGGCCCTGGATCCTGACAACCCCGCGGTTCAGAGTATGCTTGCGGCCGCGATGGCGCCTGAGCCAGTGCCGCTGCCGGTCGCGCCGTCGCCTGGTTTCTCTACCCCACCCTCGGCGCCGCCGGGTGCGGACCGTCCTGTCGCTGGAGCACGAGGCACGCATGGCAAAGGCAGGCAGGAAGGCGCGAACCGCCGCGAGGGTGGCGAGCCCGAAACGCGCATCAAGCGCAGCATCGTCGTGGAGTAGTCCAGCATCCTCGTGGACGGGCTGCGTTGCCGTGCTTTGCGGGCTGCTCGTGGCGATGCCGGCGTGGGCCGCGCCGCCGCGCAAGAAATCGGGCAAGGATGAAGCCGCCGCGATTTCGCAGGTGGCCGCACGCAAGCACGATGCCGGCGATTTCCCTTTGTGCGCGAGCCTTTATCACCAGGCATGGCGCGCCGATCCGCTCTTCCTCGGCTTCCTGTTCAGCGCCGCCCGCTGCGAGCAGAAGGCAGGTGACCTCGAGTCGGCCGAGCGAGACTACAAGCAGTTCCTCAATCTCAGCCCGGACGACGAAGCGCTGAACGACAAGGCGCGCGCCTTCCTGGCCGAGATCGCCGAGGCGCGCAAGCAACTGGACGCGCAGAAGAAAGCCGAAGAGGCGCAGAAGAAGGCCGAAGAGAAACCGCCGGAACCGCCGGTGGTCCTCGTCAAGCCGCTGCCGCCCGAGCCGAGCCATGTGCTGGCGTGGACCACGACGCTCAGCGGCGGCGCACTGGTCCTGGCGGGCGGTGCATTGCTGGCGAGCGGGTTCTCGCAGCGCGGCGACTTGGAGGACCAACTGGCGCGCAAGGACGGCAAGGGCCTGATTACCGACATGACGCCGGAACAGGCCCACGACGCAGAGTCCAAGTATCGATGGCGCTTGGGTCTTGGCGCGACGGCCGCTGTGCTGGGCGTCGCGGCTGTGGGCACGGGCGTGTGGCTGTTCGGTCGCGCCCAGCAGGTGACGCTGGTGCCCGGACCGACGGCCGCGGGTCTCGGCTTGCACGTTGCATGGCGATAACCCTAGCCCGGAGACAGTTGATGCGTGGAGACAACAGGCGTTCGGTTCACCTTGCTCTGGCTCTGGCTTCTGCTTGCGTTCTGAACAGTTGTGCGTCGGTCGTGCCCGCGGACGAAGCCTTCGCTACCGGCCGCTGCAAGATCGTCATCGATGACGGCGTGGAGGGCCTGCCCACCTACGACATCGGCGCCATCCTGGAGATCACCAACCCGGATGGCACGCCCAACTTCGACGGCAAGTTCACTGTCAACTCGATCCGCCTGGCCATCAAGGAGTTCAACGATAACCGTGATGTGGCCGGCAAGCGCTTCCGCGTCCGGGTCTGCGACACGCGCTCGCACTGGTCCACGGGTGGCGGCCAGGTGACGCGGGACCTCGCCAACTGGCTGATCGATCACGAACATGTCCAAGCGATCATCTCCGACGCGAGCGCAGATACCCAGACGATCGCCGCGGTCACCGTGCAGCGCAACGTCCTGGTCATGGCGATCTCCTCCACTTCCGCGGAGTTGACCAATCTGCAGGACAAGAACCTGGTCTGGCGCGTGGCTCCGAGCGACATCTACCAAGGTGCAGTGCTGGCCCACATGGTCTCGACGACGGTGGCCGAAACCGACGCGAAGATAGTGGTGCTGGCGGTGCAGAGCCCGTATGGCGACGGTCTGGTCGCCTCGCTGGGCAAGCAGCTGGGTAGTCGCTTGAAAGTACACACGTTTGGCACAGACGGCAAGGGCCTGACGACCGCGGTGCAGGCGGCGGCGACCGACGGAGCAAAGGCGATCATCATCGTGGCGACCTCGCCTTTGGTGGCCCAGATCGTCAATGCACGCATGACGTTGCCGGCGCTCGCCGACCTGCCGCTGTTCCTGGCCGACGGGGCGTGCGACAGCGATCTGATGGCGCAGAAGTTCCAGCCCGGCGCCAAGCTGAAGGGCAGCCTGTGCACACGGCCCGGTGCGCCTGTCACCCCGGTGTACGAGGAGTTCGAGGAGCGGTTCCTCTCGAATTTCCATGAGGATCCGGTGCTGTCGAGCTATACGCAGCATTCCTACGACGTGATGTATTGCCTGGCGTTGTCGCACGCCTGGGCGCTCGGGACCAAGGGCGCGGGCAAGGTCGACGGACCGGCGTTGGCGCTAGGGCTGCAGCACCTGTCGGCGAAGGGCGAGGCCGCGCACCCGTTCAAGCCCTCTGAAATCCAGGCGATGATCTCGGCGCTGGGCAAGGGCCAGGACATCGACGTGGTGGGCGCTTCGGGGCCCCTGGACTTCAACCCGGAGACGGGCGAGGCGCCCTCGGCCTACCAGGTCTGGACGCTGGACGACAAGGGCGAACTGAAGACCAAGACGTACTTTGCGGTCAATGACTTGGGCAAGGGCAGCTACGCGGTTCTGCCGGTCGACGTGACCCCGCCGTAGCGGCCTCAGACCGGCAGGATACCGCGGACCCAGGCGTGGCTGAACGCGGCCAGCACGATGGCGTGGGAGATGATGCCGTCGCGGACCAGGCCGCTGATCTCAGTGGCTTGAATCAGTTGCAGCGTGCAGTCCTCGGTCGTGTCGAACTGCGTGTCCTGCACCTTGCGACAGCCGTACGCCACGAACGTCGTACAGCGGTTGCTCTGGATGGCCGGATTGGGCTCGACGCGGCCGATGCGTTCGAAGCGGTCGGCGCTGTAGCCAGTTTCCTCCAACAGTTCGCGGCGCACCGCTGCCTCCAGGTCCTCACCGGGATCGACCATGCCGCCAGGGACTTCCAGCGTGACCTCGCTGGTGCCGTGGCGCCACTGCTCGACCAGCACGACCTCGCCGTCGTCGGTCAGCGCCACGACGTTGACCCAATCCGGCGGGTCGACGATCCAGAAGTCGTGGCCGGCGCCGTCCTTGGGCGAAGTGCGGTGGACGCGGCGAACCGAGAAAACCCGAGTGCGCAACAAGATTTCCGCGGCATCGTCGTTCCAGGCGTCAGACACAGGGCCTCCTCAAGTGGATGGTCATTCAGCCGAGCAGGATCGCCACCGCGCCCGACAGCGCCAGTCCCGCGCCCAGCCAACGCCGGGGCGGCACGACCTCGCCGCCGAAAAAGCGCGACAGAATCAGCAAGAAAACCGTGGCCATCTGGTTGAGCAGCGCCGCGGTCGAGGCCTGGGTGTACTTGATGCCGCCCAGCCACAGCACCATCGAAATGTAGGTCCCGGCCACCGTCGCGGGCAGCATCCACCGCCACAGCGGCTGCGGACGGAACAGCCCCAAACCCTTGCCCAGATCGCCGGTCATCGCCTGCCAGATCAACACGCTCAGCGTGCCGAACAGCAAGCGCACCGTCGTCGCCTCCACGAGATCGCTGCGGCCCAGCGCGGGCTTGGCGATCACCACGCCCATCGCCGTCGCCACCACACCCGCGACCGCGAGCAGCACGCCTTTGCGGTCGACCTTGACCTGACCGGCGGCCAGGACGCGGGGCTGCCACGACACGACCAGCAGCCCGGCGATCACCAGCGGCGCACCCCAGAGCAGCGCGATCTTTGGGGTTTCTTGCAGGAACAGCACCGACAGCAGGACGACCACGGGCGAGTACGCGCAATCCGTCACCGCCGCGACGCTGGCGCCGATGCGCTGCAACCCGGCGAAAAAGAGGGTGTCGCCAATGGCCAGGCCGAGCACCGCGCTGGCAAACAGAGCCAGCCAGTCCTCGTTCGAGCGGTCCATGTCGAAACCGCGCCCCATCGCCAGCAGCGTCAGGCACAGCATCGCCGAGGCGATCGTGTTCTTGAACAGGTTGAGCGCGCGTGGATCCTGCGTGCCCACCCGCCGCCACAGAAGCACGGAGATCGACCAGGCCAGCGCGCAGCCTAGCGCCATGAATTCACCGGGATGCGACATTTCACCCTGGAGCGCGGAACGGCGCGGGCGGCGGAGCATGGGCGCGCGGGCAAGTCGGGTCAACCGCCGGCACGCAGGCAGGGCGCGCTGTCCGGAGGGTGGGCTAGCGGTGGCCCGGGGGCCTGCCGGCTTGCTTGCGATCCTGGCGCAATTCCTTGCGATCGCGATGCCGTTCCTTCTTGTCGGAGCGCAGTTCGGCGCGATCCCTCTTGATCTCGGCCTTGTCCCTGGCCACCGCGGCCTTGTCGCCGGCCTTGCGATCCGCCTTCAACCGGCCCATGTCGCGCTTGAT
>CAYHHL010000033.1:25233-39486 GCA_964356325.1 uncultured Enterobacteriaceae bacterium
GCTCTGACGGAAGGATTCGGAGCAGGGGCGCGACCTTGCGCGAAAGACGCGACCGGCAGCGCGAGACCGAGAGCGAGCGCGAGGGCGATGAGCGTGCGAGGCATGGGATCTCCGGCGTGATGAGGAAAAAGCGCGCGGCCAACGGGCCAGGGCGCTCGGGGCAGCCATGGGTTGGACCCGCGAGCGACGCCAAAGGAAAACGGCCCGGCCGGCTGCGCCCGCACCATGTTCGCGCCGGAGCGCGCAAGGGCTTGACCTGAACGGCAACGCGAGGCATGAGGGGGCGCCGGTCACCGACCGATGCAGGAGCCAAGCCCATGTCCGTTCAACAGAACCTGAGGTTGATGGGGAATTCTCGTTCGATTGCACGAGTGATCGTGCCCACGGCGCTCGCGTGCTTCCTGATCGCCGTGCCAGCGCTGGCCAAAGACGACGTCCAGCAGTCGGATTCGCCCGGGCGCATCGGGGTCGTCGGCGCGTTGCTCGGGCCTGCCAGCTTGCTGTCCGGCGCGCTCGCGTATCAGGTGACGCCGGAGTTGGAGGCTCAACTCGGTTTCGGCTTCCAGAACGCCGAGGCCAACGCCCAGACCGCCACGACCAAGGCGACCGCGAGCGGCTCGCTGAAGACCCCGTTCTTGCGCGGCCGCTATTGGTTCGGCAAACGCCATGCCTTCCTTGCCGAAGCTGGCGGCGGTGTCACTCTGGCCACCCTGGACGCCGACGCACTGAACATCGAGGGCGACAGGCTGACCTACCGGCGCGACGGCATCCTGCCCGTGGTGTTCGGCGGCGCCGGCTATGGCTTTCGCACCGACGCGGGTTTCCGTTTCGCGTTCATCGCCGGCTGGCTCGCCTATCTGGGCAAGATGGGCGACTCCACGCTGACCACGACCGGCAACTTCGACGCCAACGATCGAACGAGCATCAAGTCCAGCCTGGACTCGACTTCCGGGACGCTGGCCGACAGCCGCCTGTACCTCGAATTCACCTTCGCCTGGATGTTCTGACCGGTCGGCACCTGGATGTTCAGTCGCGGCTACAGTCCAAAGAAATCGCGAATTTTTTCCAGCACCTGTGCGCTCGACTCCTTGACCCGGCGTTCCTTCGCCTCGGCCGAAAGGCCTTCGCGCACCGCCTCGAGTTCGACCTTGCGGCGGGTCAGGATGTCGGCCACTGTCTTGGCAAGCTGCGGACGTTGCTGCAGAATCGACTGGAACGCGGTCTTGTCCAAGCGATAGCACTCCACGTCCGTCACCGCCACGATCGTCGCCGTGCGCTGCTCGCCGGTCAGCAGCCCCATTTCACCCACGAATGCGGGCGCGTTCAGCCGCGACACTTCCCGCTCACCGCCGTCGACCATCACCCGCACCGAAACCTCGCCATTGACGATGATGTACAGCCAGTGCGCGGTGTTGCCTTGCTTGGTCAGGGTCTCGCCGTGGCCGAACGGCGCGTACTTCAAGGCCGTGGCGATGTGCAGGCGTTCCTCCTCGCCCAGATCGTGGAACAGGTCCAGACCGGTCAGGACGCGCATGCGGTGTTCCAGTTCGTGCTTCTGCTCCGCCTCCCTGGTTTGGTTCGTCAAGTCGTGCAGGAAGACGTTGTGCGACGGCAGCGAAAAAGAAATGCTCAACCGTTTCAAGGCGAAGTACACCCGCGCCCGTACCGCGCTATCGGTCGGATCGTCCGCGCCCGGGTCGGTCAGCCAGTAGCGCACCGCATAGCGACAACCGCTGTCGCCCAAGTCCATGAGGATGCACTGCGGCGCAGGGTCGATGGCGACCTGATCGATCGGCGCATAAGTCAGCGCGACCCTGACCGCCTCCATGATTTCGGTGGGCGAGTGGTCGAAACTGGCGTTGAAGTACACCCAGCGCCGCCAGTATTGCGGTTGGCCGATGCGCCGCCCGAGCACGGTGACCTGGCCCTTCATCAGCGCGCTGTTCGGGAAGATCACAGTCTCCCAGTTCCGTGTCTCGATCGCCGTGTAACGCCAGCGGATTTCCGTCACCCGCCCGGAAATGTCGCCGACTTTGACCCAGTCCCCCACGCTGATGGAGTTGTCCAACTGTAGCGCCATGCCGCCCATGACGTTGCCCAGCGTGTCCTGCAGCGAAAAGCCGACGATCGCAGTCACTACCGCCGAAGTGGCGATGATTCCTGAGAGATTGAAGCCCATATGCGAGGCGATCGCGAACACGGCGATGATCGACGCCGCCGCAGTCGACAGATCGCGCAGGATGCGCGGCGCAGGCAGGCGCACGCGCGGCAGAACCACCTCGAACACGAGTTGCCCGCCAAGGCCAATCGCCGTCATCGCCCCCAGCAGCAGCACCGCCAACCGCACGTTGCCGTACAGTCCTGTTTCGAGCACCGCGCCCGCATCCGGCGACAGGGCGGCCTGTGCGCCCATGCGCAGATAGCCCGCCACCGGCACCAGCGCGAGATGACACAGGTACAGCAGCACCGTGCCCGACGGACGCCGCTGACCCTTGGGCACCAGGACGCGCGTCAACGCCAGGGTCGCTATCAACGCCGCGCCGATCAGGAACGTCTTGTCCGCGATGGCTTCCAACAGCAAGTGGTCGAGCAGGTTCACGGCGCGGCCTCGTCCTCGGTCGCTTCGGTCCCGGTACGCAACCGCGTGGAATACCAGACGTACAGCGCGACCGCCGCGGCTGTGGCGCCGTTCAAGGATTCCGTGCCGCCTGCCATCGGGATCGCCAGCGCCCGCGTGCGCAAGTCCGCAGGCAGGCCGCCGCCTTCCACTCCAGGCAACAGCAGGAAATCGCGAGGGAACTCGAAGCCCTGCATCGGCTGGCCATCCGCCGAGAGAGCGACGATCTCCGGGGCTTCGTGAGCGATCTCAGCGGTGTGGGCAAATTCGCCCAGGGGCCCGGCGCGGTAGAGCTTCAGCCTCAGCGCCGCCGTGCCGCCCGCCCGCAAGGCCTTGGGATGCCAGGGCGACGCTGCCTCGCGCAGCAGCACCGCGGTTTCGACCCCGAACGCCGCCGCCGAACGCAGCACCGCACCTACGTTTTCCGGATCCTGGAACGGCACCGCCAGCACGCAGCCCGAGACCTTGCCGTCCCACTGCGCAGGCTCTTCCACCCGCACCACCAGCAGCGGCCCGTGGGTGCCCGAAACGTCCAGTTCGCGAAACAATTCCTGTCGTAATACTGTTACTTGCAGTTCGGGCGGCGCTTCGACCGGCAGCGTCTCGACCCCGCGCGGCACCACGATTTCCAAGCATCGGTTCGGGAAGTCGCGCAACACCTCGGCAATCAGCTTCTGGCCGGCGATGAGCGTGGCCCCCGCCTTCTTGACGCCGCGCGGTTGCAGTAGTGATTTCAGTAGCTTGAAGCCGTCGTTCTGGTCGCTGTCGATGGTCCGGGAGCGTCGCCGCACCAGTTCGCTCGGATCGTTCAGGCGGCGAAAGGTGACCAGCCGCCGGTGGTGGGTCGAAAACGGCAACTGGTAGGCCAGGTCGTCCTCGAGCTGCCACGCCGAGCTGAAGTCGCGCCGGGCCTCCGCGATCTCCTCGTCGCAGTGCGGCCCCTTCATGAACACGGCCAGCCCGCCCGGCGGCACGAACGCCCGAACCCGCGCCAGCGTCACCGGAATGCGCTCCAGTGCCCGCGTCACGATGCCTTGCACCGGCTTGGGAAACGAGGAAAACGTCTTGCCGCAAAACGTCTCGATGCCCTGCAGGCCCATGGCGGCGATGGCCTCGTCCTGGAAGGCCACCCGGCGTGCGCGACCTTCCGAGGAGATGACGTGCAGGTGCGGCGCGGCGATCTTGAGAGGAATGCTGGGGAAACCCGCGCCCGAACCGATGTCCAGGATGGGCGAGGGCAGCTTGGCACCGAGCTTCTTGGCGACGTAGATGCAGTCGACGTAATGCAGCGTGATCATCGACTCGAACGCCCGGATGCGCGTCAAGTCACCGTCTTCGTTGTGCTCCCGCAAAAGCTGATGGAACGTCCAGAGTTGCTTGTAGCCCTCGGGCGTCAGGTCGGCCTGGCTGGCCTCGAGCATGCGCTGAAAGCCCTCGAAAGTCGGTGCAAACTTGGACATCGAGAGGTCACCCTGGTTGTTTTCCAGCCTTGTTCTGGCGTTTGGTGCGCACGAGCGAGGCGATCACGCCCGAACCGAGGATCGCCGCGATGATGGCGAGCGACACGGCCGGCGACAGGTGGACCCATTTCGCCACGAGCATCTTGGTGCCGATGAACGCCAGGAGGACGACCAGGCTGATCTTCAGGTAGTGGAACTGGTGCAGCAGGTGCGAAATCGCGAAGTACAGCGAGCGCAAGCCCAGGATCGCGAAGATGTTCGAGGTGAAGACCAGGAACGGATCCTGCGTCACGGCGAACACGGCGGGGATCGAGTCGACCGCGAACAGCACGTCGGTGGATTCGACCAGCAGCAGCACGAGGAACAGCGGCGTGGCGGCCCGGCGACCGTCGGGCAGGCGGGTGAGGAACTTGTGGCCGTCGAAGTGCTCGGTAATCGGGAAGAAGCGCTTGGCGAGGCGGACGATCGGTCCCTTGGAGACGTCTTGCTCCGATTCATCAGCAAAAGCCATGCGCGCCGCGGTGACGAGCAAGATGCCGCCGAACACGTACATCATCCAACTGAAGCGATGCAGCAGGACCGCGCCCAGACCGATCATCACGCCGCGCAGGATGACCGCGCCCAAGATGCCCCAGAACAAGACGCGGTGCTGCATCTTGGCTGGGACCTTGAAGGTCGAGAGGATGAGCGCGATGACGAAGATGTTGTCGATCGAAAGCGAGTACTCGACTACGTAGCCGGAAACGTAGTTCAAGAAGGCGTCGGCGCCGTTCTGGGCCGAGGTCGGGTCGGTCCCGAACCCCGCGACATGGTTGTCGTAGAGCACGTAGATGCCACCCGCGAACATCATGGACACGCACACCCAGACCGCGGTCCAGGTCAGCGATTCCCGGTAGCCGATCGCATGGTCCTTCTTGTTGAAGACCCCGAGATCGAGCGCGAGAAAGATGGCAATGAGGACCAGGAAGCCGGCCCATACGGCAACGGTCATGTCGATTCCTTCGAAGTGGAGCTAGTGGACGTGAGGTCCTGGACGTGCAGGCCGCATTCCTTGTCG
This sequence comes from uncultured Enterobacteriaceae bacterium, assembly GCA_964356325.1. Classification (GTDB taxonomy): domain Bacteria; phylum Myxococcota_A; class UBA9042; order UBA9042; family UBA9042; genus CAYHHL01. The sequence goes on from CAYHHL010000033.1 coordinate 30,368, forward strand.
AGCGCCGCCTCCCACCACCAGCGGCCTTCGCGTTCGTGCTGGCCGGGCAGGACGGCGCGTGTGCACGGTTCACAGCCGATGCTGACGTAACCGCGCTCGTGCAAGGCGTTGACTGGGGCCTGCACGGCGCGAAGAAACGACCACACGCGCTGGGATGGCCAGTTCGCGAGCGGATTGAACTTGACGATGGGGCGTTCAGGCGTCGAGAACGCGGCGTCCCATTGCACTACCGGCAGATCCGCGCGGGTGTCCAGGCTCTGGTCACGGCGCTGGCCAGTGATCCAAGCGCGCCGGTTGGCCAGGGCGCGGCGCAGGGGCTCGACCTTGCGGATGCCACAGCACTCGCCGTGACCGTCCTGATAGAACGAGAACAAACCCTTGGCGTTGACCAGTTTCTCGACCGCCGCCGCGTTCGGGCAGAAGACTTCGACGCCGACGCCGTACTTGTCCCGAACGGCCTGCAGCACCCGGTAGGTCTCGCCGTGCAGACGGCCCGTGTCCAGGGTGAACACCGGGAAAGCCAAGCCTTCTTCATGCGCCATCGCAATCAGCGCGACATCTTCCGCGCCCGAAAACGAGATCGCCGCGTCCGTGCCGAATTGCGCCCAGGCAGCGTGCAGGATCTCCTGCGGCGGGCGGTTGGCCAGACGCAGGTTCAATTCGGGGACGTGCGCGGGTTCCATGGGCCTCCAAGTACCTGCTTCACTACGACTGATCCGGCATCGAACAAAACTGCTCGTAGTCGATCAAGCCCGTCACGGTCGGATGCGTGCCGCACAGCGGGCAGTCCGGATCGCGGCGGGTCTTCAACTCGCGAAACTTCATCGGTACCGCGTCGAACGTCAGCAACCGCCCGATCAGCGGTTGGCCCAAGCCCAGGACGACCTTCACCGTCTCGATGGCCTGTGCCACGCCGATGATGCCCGGCAGCACGCCCAGCACGCCCGCTTCCGCGCAGGACGGCGCCATGCCCGCGGGTGGCGGTTCTGGGTACAGGCAGCGGTAGCACGGGCCGACGTTGGGCTGGAACACCGTGACCTGGCCCTCGAAACGGAAGATCGAGCCGTGCACGTTGGTCTTGTTCAACATGTAGCAGGCGTCATTGACCAGGTAGCGCGTCGGGAAGTTGTCGCAGCCATCGACGATGATGTCGTAGTCCTTGAACAGATCCAATACGTTGCTGCTGTCGATGCGGTAGTCGTAGGTCCGGATCTCGATGTCGCTGTTGATGCCCTGCAGAGTTTTCTTCGCGCTGTCGACCTTGGACGTGCCGATCGACTCCTCGGTGTGCAGCAACTGCCGCTGCAGGTTGGACATGTCCACCGTGTCGCCGTCGACGATGCCGAGCGTGCCCACGCCCGCCGCGGCCAGATACATGGCCGTCGGGCTGCCCAGACCTCCCGCGCCAATCAGCAGCACCTTGGCTGCCAGCAGCTTGAGCTGGCCGACTTCGCCTACTTCGGGCATCAGCAAGTGGCGGCTGTAGCGGGCAACCTGGCTTTGTGTCAGGGATTTACGCGTTTCGACCGGCATGCCGTGGCGCGCCCAGTACGTGAAGCCACCCGACATCGACTGCACGTTGCTGTAGCCCATGTCCTGCAGCGAACCCGCCGCCAGCGCCGAGCGATTGCCGCCCGCACAGTACAGCACGATCGGCGCGTCCGGACTGGGAGCGACCTGGCTGATGCGCGACTCGAGGTGGCCGCGGCCGAGCAGGTGGGCGGTGGGCAGGAAGCCGCTTTCGATCTCGTCCCGTTCGCGCACGTCGATCAGGATCATCGGCGTTTGCTCGACGATTCGCGCACGTACGACTTCAGGCGTGACCTCGCGGATGCTGCGCTTGACTCGGGCGAGGTGATCTGTGAACGAGGGCATTTCACTCCGGATGGCTAAAAAGTCCAGCAAACTTCAGGGAACGGGAGAATGCCAACAACCCGCGCGCACGCGCTATTCCCGAAGCAGAGCGTCGAGCGCGGTCAAGGCCTGGTCCCAGCCCTGTTGCACCGCGTCCATCAGCACTTCGTCGCGCACGTTCGGGTTGGCCGGCGGCAGCGGGCTGATGATCGTGACCATGCTGCCTTGGGCGTGCGGCGCGATGGCGAAGCGGAAGGTCTCGGGATCGGGCGCCTGAGGCACGGGAATCACCACTTGCCTGTCATCGACCAGGGCCTGGGACGAATTCGCGGCGAGGTCGTCCTCGTCCAGCCAGGTCAGGGTCGCGCGGTAAGGAGGATCGAGTTCTGACCAATATCCTACGCGATCCCAGGGTTGCCCCTCCTCGTCGACCCAGGCGGCATGGATTGTACCGCCCTGCCGCACGTCGCTCTCGGCCTTGTCGCAGAACCAGCGCGAAAGTTCAGAACCATCGGTAAACAAGGCAAAAATACGTTGGGGAGGCGCTGGCAGCGCGCGGCGGACGACGACGGTACGGCGCGGCATGGCACCTCGAAAGACGACCTGAGAGTGGTCACTCGAAGAAAGACAGGGGCTAGCTACTTGGACTTCTTGCCCTTTTTGACCTTCTCGACAGGCTTGGCCGCGGCAGGCTCCTTGCCCCCCTGCGCTGGCGTCGCCTCGATGCCCAGACCGCGCCCCAGCGTTTCCATCAACCCCGTGACGCAAACGCTCGGCTGCAGGCCCGCCAGCACCTTGTCGGCGTCTTGCAGGATGCGCTTGCGATCCGGGCCCGACGGCAGGCCTTGGTCCAGCATTTCCACCACGTTCTGCGCACATCCCGACCGTCGCGTCAGTTCCACGGCGATCTGCGCGAGGCAGTGCTGACCCTGGGCGTGACCGACCAGGAAGCCTGCGACTTCATTGGACTCCAGCAAGTCGGCGAGCTTGGTCACCACTGTGCAGTCGGTCTTGCCGTCCTGCTCGATCTGGGCAGCGGTCCAACGCGCCAGGAACAGATCGCCCACCGATTGGTTGTCGAAGTGAAACACACCCGGTTCCGCAGCCTTGAACAACGCGGACTGCAGAAGGCGTTCGCACACCGCCTGCTTGCGGGCCGCGTCGCCCTCTGCTGAAGCGACACATTCCTGCAGCGTGAACGGAAGGTTGCGCTCGCCGTTGGCAGGCTTCTTGGCCGCGACCACGTGATCGATCAGACTGAGGGCCTCGTTGGGCAGCATGGCCACGCCCTGCAGGTCGCGAAGCAACTGGGCGGTCGCGAAGTAGGTGTAGACCTGAGACCGGCTGTTCTGGAACCCCTTGAAGTCCGGGGTGTCCTTGTCGATCGCCGAGTTGCGGGCCAGACGCTGGACGACCTGCAGGTCGCGGTACGTCGACAGGTGCGGGTAGTAGCAGCGATCGAAAGCCGTCACCTTGCGATCGATTCCGTAACGCTTGATGAATTCGAGAAAATCCGTGCGCTCCTTGCCGTCCGTGACCAGGCGCACCACGGCGGCATCGCTTTCGGCGCAAGTCAGCTGCGGAATCTCCAGCCGCGCATCGACCGTCTGTAGCCCGTAATTGCTCGTGAACACCGGCGGACGCGTCATGACGATGGCGCGGGCCTGGGGCGACACGCGCGTGACCAGATCGTCCACCTGCGCAACCACTTGCTGGCGCTGCAGGAGCGGTACTTCGTCCAGCGAATCGAGCACGATCACCAGCGGCCGATTGCCCAGGAGGCCGTGAACCGCGGCTTCGGCGCCCGTCTTGTCGTCGAGTTGTAGCTGGCGGGCGATTGCCAGGGAAATCGCATTCTGTCCCAACGGGTTGGCGTCGAGGTGAGCGGCGATGTCCGTGTTCAGGTCGACACGGAACACGGGGATCTTGCGACAGGCCTGGGCGGTCATGGACTCGGCCAGCTTGGACTTGCCGGTGCCGCCCCGCGCCATCACGAGCGTGGTGCGGATGCGCCGGCCCGTCCCGGTCAGCGAATTGACGAAGTCCTGCTCCGGCAAGAAGGCCCGCGCCGCGCCCTTGGCCGTGGTCGGCGTGACGTCTTGCGGCCAGTCGTGGACCAGCAGCTCGACCGGAACATACTTGTTCTCAGCTACTTCGCGCGCATGGTCGGACGCGAGGCGAGTGCAGGCGACCTCATACGGCGACCCGGCTTGGTCGAAAGCGGGAGGCGAAACTTTTTCCGTTCCTCCGCAACCCGCAACGAGCAGGAGCAGGACGGCGGGCAGGGCGGGGACTCGAAGGGCTGGCAGATGCATGGGAACCTCGGCGCGCAGGCGGCGGGTAGTATGTCCGAGGCGATGGGAGCTTGGCAACGAGTCGGCAACTGTTCGCGATCAGGCCCCCAAATCACGCCAACGGCTGACCCTCGAAGCCCAGCAGCACAGGTTCCGCGCTCAGCCGCACGCCACTCGCAGCCAGCACGCGATCCCGGACATGCCGTGCGAAATTCACGATTTCACTCGCGGTCGCGCCTCCGCGGTTGACCAGCGCCAGCGTGTGCTTTCGCGAGACACCCACGTTGCCATTGCCGTAACCACGCGTCATGCCGCAGTGTTCGATCAGCCAGGCTGCCGAGAGCTTGACCGCTTCGGCGGAGACCGGCCAGCGCGGCATCGGACCTCCCAGGCGCGCCTCGACCGCATTCGCCTGGGCCAACAACACGATGGGATTGGTAAAAAACGAGCCCGCGCTGCGACTGTCGGGCTCGCCCGGATCGAGGACCATTGCCTTGCCGCGGCGCAGGGCCAGGACCGTCTCGCGCACCTTCCGCAGCCCTTCGGCGCCCGTCGGCAAAGCGGCTGCTTGGAGAGCATCGGCTACCTGGGCATAGCGCAACGTCGGTACGCCATCGGGCTGCAGGCGCAAGGTGATCGCCAGCACGATGTAGCTGCCCGGGTTGCGCTTGAACCGGCTGTCCCGATAGCCGAACTCGCACTGGGCCCTCGTCAGTTGGCGAATTTCGCCGGTCGCGCCGTCCAGCACGGCCACGGAATGCAGGACATCCGCTATTTCCTGACCATACGCGCCGATGTTCTGGATGGGGGCCGCGCCGCACGAACCTGGGATACCGGACAGGCATTCGAGCCCGCCAAGCCCGTGCGCGACCGTGGCCGCCACCAGGGCATCCCAGGCCAAGCCCGCGTCGGCGCGTACGGTTCCGTCCGGCCCGAAAGCGACTTCGGCGCCGACGGGCCGGATGACCACACCCGGCAACCCCGCGTCCGCAATCAGGACATTGCTGCCGCCGCCCAGTAGCCACCACGGCAGTCGCTCGTCGCGGGCAAACGCCAGCGCCGCTAGGATCTCGCTCGCGTCGCGAACCGGCGCCAACCAGCGCGCCGGGCCGCCGACGCCCAGGGTCGTGAGCGGGTGCAGGGCAACGTCGCGCATCCAGGTCGGATCCGGCCCGACTGCCGCCGCGGTCATCGGTGCAACTCTGCCAGCAGCTCGCGCCCGTACTTTTCGACCAGTTTCGCGCCGATGCCGTGGACCTCCAGCAATTCCTCAGACGTACGCGGCAGTCTCGCAGCGATCGCCAGCAGTGTCGCGTCCGAAAGCACCCGGTAGGCAGGGACGCCTTCCATGCGCGCCCGTGCCAGCCGCCACGCCTTCAACTCGCCCACCAACCGGGTATCCGCTTGCGCTTCGAGGACTTCACGGCTCGGCGCTTTGCGCAGTGCCGTCGTTTTGGGCTTCACGCGGCTTCTCGCCACGCCCGCGTCCGCCGCTTCCTCCAGGCGCAGCCCTGCGAGCCAGGTGCCGTCCTCCAGACCGTCGTGCTCGTCCAACTCCGCGGTCTTGTAGCGGATGGTTTGCCCGTCCTTCTCGAAGCTCGCCTCGTCGGTGCGCACCACACCGGCGCGTTCGAGGCCGGCCAGGAACCGATCGAACTGCTTGCGATCCACGCTGGCAAACTGCTCCCGGTGCAACTTGCCCAGGCTGATCGGCCCGCGCACGCTGTCCAGGGCGTGAACGATTGCGGTCAGTTGCTTGCGCTCCAGGCCATCCGGCTCGCGCGACTTGCGCACCACGGTCGTCTCGCTGTCGCAATGATCGCAGTGACCGCAGGGCTGCTCAGCGCCGGCGCGATCGTCGAAATACCGCACCAGGGCCTGCATCCGGCAGCCGCCATCGCGCGCCAGGGCGAACACGTCGTCCAACTGCGCCTCGCGATGCGCCCGCTGGTTCTTGTAGGCCTGCAGCCACTTGGGCACCGTCTCGCTCGCGTCGTGCACCACGTCGTCGTAATCGATCGTCACCGCGCCGTGGCCCCACAGCTTGTCGACCGCGGCCTCGGCGATCTCGAGTCCTAGCCCAGACTTGCGCAAGAGCAGGTCGCGCTTGATGCCTTCGGCCGGGACGTGGCGCAACGCCGTGGCGACCTGCTCGGCTTCGGGGTAGGACCGTTCGAAGAAGTGCGTGTGCAGGTGTTTGTCCGCCCAGGAATACAGCGCAATCACGCGGGAAGGCAGGCCATCCCGCCCCGCGCGGCCGATCTCCTGGTACCAGTTCTCGATGCTGCCCGGCAGGCCGAGGTGCAGCACGCAACGGATGTCCGCCTTGTCGATGCCCATGCCGAACGCGACTGTCGCGACCACGACCTCGAGCTTGCCGGCCTGGAAATCCTCTTGCACGCGCGCCCGCTTGTCGGTCGGCATGCCCGCGTGATAGCCGGCAACCCGCAGCTTTCCCGAGAGTTGCGCCACCAGTTCGTCCACGCCCTTGCGGCTGAGCACGTACACCACCGCCGGTCGCAGGCTCTTGTCCGCCAGCACCCGCTCGGCGATCGTGGCGCGCGCGGCCTGCGAACACTCCGCGACTTCGACCGCCAGATTGTCGCGCCGGAAGCCGTGGATGAAGCGCGACGTTTGCGACATGCCCAGTTGCGAGACGATGTCTTGCTGCACCCGCACCGTCGCCGTCGCCGTCATCGCCACGATCGGCACGTGGCCGCCCGCGCGCAGTTCCGGCAGCCGTTCGCCCAGCAGCCGGTAGTCAGGGCGGAAGTCGTGGCCCCACATGGAGATGCAGTGCGCCTCGTCCACCGCCAGCAGCGCGGGCGGCCTGCGCACGAGGCGGGCGATGAACCCGGGGACGCGCAGCCTTTCCGGAGCGATCATCAAGAAGTCCAACTCGCCGTCCAGCCACGCCCGCAACGCCGCCTGCTGGCTGGCGCGATCGCGACCCGAGTGGATGCGATCGGCCTGCAGACCGAGCGCGCACAACTTGGCGACCTGATCCTCCATCAACGCGATCAGCGGACTGACGACCAGGGTCGGACCGCCCCGTGCAATGCCAGGCAGCTGGTAGCACAGGGACTTTCCGCCTCCGGTCGGCATGACGAGCAACGCGTCGCCGCCCGCGATCACCGCGTCGCACACGGCACGCTGGTGAGGCCGGAACGACTGCAGCCGGAACACACGCCGCAGGATTGCATCGGGATCCGTCGTACGCAGCCGACTTGCCGTGCCCGTGGGACGCGGTTCGAAGGGCGGCGGCTGTTGGGGCGGAACGATGGCGGGCGGCTGCGGCATGGCGACGGCAGTGGACTCCAGTTGCCACGCGGCCGCAAGAGCCAGGTGAGGTGCAACGGCAGCATCGCGAGGCGACGTGAAGACTTGCGCAACGGGCACGGGGACCTCCGGCTGGGGCACGAGCAGGCCCCGCAGAGGTGATCGTGTGAAAGCGGGATTTGCCGCGAAACGATGCAGCGGCGAGACTGTTCGACCCCGCGCAGCGCCGGGCCGAGACCTGACGCACAGTGGAGACCGAACGCATGGCAGTTGAACCGCTACAGACCGACGATGTTCCTGCATTTACTCAACATGTGCGCTTGCATATGCGGGAGAACGGCGACAACGGGCTCGTGTTCGCGCCGATCGAATCGGGCACTGGTTTCGATGATCCCTCGGCACTGCAACTGCGGATGAAGCATTGGAAAGACGCGATCCGTCGACCGGTGAACCGCACGGACTGGCTGCGCGTGTGGGTCGTGCGCAATCCGGCGGTGAGCGAGCGTGATCGTGATCGGCTGCCCGACGGTGGCATCGTTGGCCACGTGGACCTGCGCGGAGGCACGCTGCCGTCCGAATTGCACCGCTGCAAGCTGGGGATCGGCGTGTACACCCCGTTTCGCGGTCATGGAGTCGGCAAGCAACTGCTGGAGGCGGCGTTGGAATGGGCGCGATCGCAGCAGGAACTGGCGTGGGTCGATCTCGCCGTGTTCGGCCACAACCTGGCTGCGCGCAAGCTCTACGACAACAAAGGCTTTGTTGTCGTGGGCGAAACGACCGATCGCTTCCGCGTGCACGGCGCCAGCGTCGACGACGTGCAGATGACGCTGAAGTTGCGGTAGTCGCGGCCGAAGAGCCTGCAGCCGGGCCATCGCAAGGTTGGGGCGGCAGCCCGTGCCGCTTACCGGGGCGCGGCAGTTCCCGTGCCCTGGTACGCGGCCGGCGGCTGAAAGCCGCGCCTAAAATTGCCAAGCCTCGCCTTCGCGAGGCTAAGTTCAGCACATCTCAATGGATTCTAGGACGATGCAGCCAGTCCGGCGTAGGCCGGACTTCGTAGCTGTAGGCGCGGCTTCAGCCGCCGGCCCCCAACCCTGGGACTGGCTCCCGGCCGGCGCGTCAGTGCGTGTAGTACGGGTTCGTACCGGTGCTGTGATCGGTCGAGTCGACGATCTCGCCTATCTCCGGGAACTTCTCGCGCAGCTTGGTCTCGATGCCCTGCTTGAGAGTCAGCGAAGACGAACTGCAGCCCTGACAGCCGCCGCCGAACCGCAAGATCACATTGTTGTCCTGCACTTCCACCAGGGTCACGTTGCCGCCGTGCGACGCCACCGCGGGATTGATGTCGGTGTCCAGCACCCACTGCACCCGATCGAACAGGGTCGCATCTTCAGCGGGGCCGGTCGGCTGGTCCGGGTTCTCGAAGTGAAAGCCCGAGAATTCCGCGGTTTCCACGTAGTCGACGGTGCCGTTCTGGAACCGGGCCCAGGAGTTCTCATCGACGTACACGGTCAGGCCGTCGGCGACCATCACGTGATCGTCGGGCTTTTGCTGGGTTTCGAAGTCGAGGTCGTAGAAGTAGCCTTCGGGGCCGCCCACGTCGACGATGATGCGCAGGCCGTAGCCCTCGGGCTGGTGCTTGTCGCCCATCTCGCGGACTTTCTTCACGGCGGTACTGGTAATTTCCATGGTCGT
>CAYHHL010000034.1:0-38897 GCA_964356325.1 uncultured Enterobacteriaceae bacterium
CCGAACCCGAACCCGAACCCGAACCCGAACCCGAACCCGAACCCGAACCCGACCCGGCGCCCCTGGGGTCCACCCGCCCATTCCCCGCCTTCGCCGTCGCCCGCACTCCGCCGCCCTGCTACAGTACGCCCGGCCGCCCGCCTGGCGTGCCACGGAGCTGCCGATGTCCCCGCGACTTTCCGCCTTTCTTCTCCCAGCTCTGCTGCTGTTCGCCCTGCCCGCCTCCGCCCGCGACCTGGATCTGCCCGGCGTGCTCGCCCGCGCCGACGTGGTGGTGCTCGCGCGCGTCTCGGATCCGCCGGCGACCCTGGTCAACGTGGCCATCGCGCGGGCCAAGAACGGCGCGGCTGTGGCGCCCTACCCCCGGTACATCCGCCACTTCACCGTCGTGCAGACCTTGCGCGCGCCAGCGGCCTGGACCGTGGGCCGCCGCTTGGACATCGACGAGCCAGACTGGCGCGCCCGGCTCGAAGCACACCGTCGCTGTCGGGGCGAGGACACCTGCGCGCCGTTCGAAGGCGATGCCTACGTGGGCGAACTGGCGCGCGAACCGGTGCCTGGCCACGTGATCCTGGCGTTCTTGCACCGCACCAAGGACGGCGGTCTGGAACTGGCGGCGGAACGCTCCCTGGACTCCGCCGAACGCGCCGCGCAAGTCCGCGCCCTGCTGCCCGCCGTGCCCAAGCGCTGAGACTGCCGCCCTGTCCGTGCTTCCAGGAGCTCTTCATGCTGACGTTTCGCGCTGTTCTGCCGACGCTTTGCACCCTCGCCGCGCTCGCGCTGCCCCTGACCGCGCAGGCCGGCGGGACCAAGTGCCCGGGACCGACGACGCTCGAAGGCATCGACGTCTCGTATTGGCAGGGCACCATCGACTGGGCCAAGGTCAAGGCCACCAAGAAGTTCGTGATCATGCGGGTCGCGCACGGCATGGCCCAGGACACCAAGTTCCCGGCGAACTGGGCGGGCGCCAAGGGCATGCCGCGCGGCGTGTACCTCTACTTCGATCCGGCGGCCGACGCGGTGGCCCAGGCCAATTTGCTGCTCACCAAGATGGGGCCGATGCTGCCGGGGATGTTGCCGCCGGTGCTCGACGTCGAGTCCACAGGGGGCAAGTCGCCGGCGGTGGTGGCGGCCCAAGTCACCAAGTTCGTGAACCATGTCAAGGCCAAGATCGGCGTGGACGTCGTCATCTACACCGGCAAGTACTTCTGGGACGACAACGTCAAGAGCACCGCCCAAGCCAAGAATCCGCTCTGGCACGCCCAGTACTGCACCAACTGCTGTCCGAACATCGCCGCGCCGTGGAACGCCTGGATCATGTGGCAGTACTCGAGCACCGGCAAGGTCAGCGGCATTTCGGGCAACGTCGACACCGACAAGTGGAACGGCACGCTGGCGGCACTGGAAAAGTTCGCTGGTCTGGGCGGTTGCAAGCCGGCGTGCGAGGGCAACCAACTGGTCGCCGCGGACTGTGGCAAGAGCGACTGCGCCAAAGTCGCCAGCAAGTGCGTGGACGACGACCTCGCGCCGCGCTGCGTGTCCAACCTCTGTCCGAACAAGGGCACCAGCACCGTGTGCGTCGCCGACAAGAAGAACGAGACTTTAGGCACCTGCAAGAACGGCGCGCTGACGACGGGCAACTGTGGAGCATTCGGCGCGATCTGCTCGACCGGTGGCGGCCAGGCGGCCCATTGCGCGTCGGCCTTTTGCGTGGCGTCGCCCAAGGAAACCCCGGTCGAAAAGGACGTTTGCCTGCCCGACGGCAAGCGCTACCACTGCGACAAGACGGGCGCCACCAAGCTCAATGCCTGCACCGCGGCGCAGAAGTGCGAGATGGCCAATGGCGTCGCGAGTTGCACCGGCGGCTGCAAGGCGCATTGCGAGGGAACCAAGAAGGTCGGCACCGACTGCAAGGCCACCGATTGCGCGCCGGGCGGTGGCACTTGCGTGAACGATGACCTTGGGTTGCGCTGCATGTCCACGTTGTGTCCGGCCAAGGGCCCAGCCACCGTGTGCGTGACCGATGCCGCCAACTCCAAGATCGGCACCTGCAAGGACGGCACACTGACGACAGCCGAGTGCGGCGCGTTCGGTGCGTGGTGCTCGACCGCGCTGGCTCCCCACCAATGCGTGTCGGTGTATTGCGCGGCGACGGCGAGCGACAAACCCACTGCCAAGGACGTCTGCCTGCCGGGCGGCAAGCGCTATGCCTGCGACACCAAGGGAGGTATCGTCGAGAAGGCCTGCCCCGTGGGCCAAGCTTGCGTGACCGCGGGCGGCGTGGCGACGTGCGCGGGCCAGTGCCAGCCGCATTGCGAGGGCACTTTGTTGGTCGGCGGCGATTGCGGCAAGGCGGACTGCGCGACGTTTGGCTCCAGTTGCGTAGACGATGCGTTGGGCGTGCGCTGTGCGTCCAACTCGTGCCCCAAGACCGGCAGCGCGAGCGTGTGCGTCGACCCGGTGAAGGTGGGCGCGTGCAACAACGGCGCCTTGGTGCAGACCTCGTGCGGCCAGGGCCAGTTGTGCACGACCGCGGCGGGCAAGCCGGCGCATTGCGCGTGGTTGGCGTGCGTGGCGACCGACAAGGAAGTGCCGGAGGAGCATGATGTTTGCCTGACCAACGGCCAGCGCGGCCATTGCGACGACACCGGCAGCTTGCAGGCCAAACCGTGCGGCACGGGCGAAACTTGCGCGCAGGACGGCGCAACTGTGGTGTGCAAGCCGCCGACGTGCAGCGCGCATTGCCAAGACGCGGTGGCCATCGGCGCGGACTGCAGCGAGACCAACTGCGCGGCGACGAACCGGATTTGCCTGGCGGTCGGCAGTGAGGTGCGCTGCGTCGACCCGGCTTGCCCGAGCGACGGCGTGGCGCAGGTGTGCCTCGTGGACAAGGGTCCGGCATGGGTGGGCGTGTGCCAGGACGGCGCGCTGCAGAAGGTCGACTGCGGGTCACCGGTGGGCGCGGGCGGATTGGGCATGCCGGCATGGTGCGGCAAGACCGCTGCGGGCGAGGGCTGCATCGCCAAGGTGTGCGTCGGTGGCCCCGGCGAAGTGCCGGAAGAGAAAGATTTGTGTACGAGCGATGGGCGCGTGCACTGCACGGCCGAAGGCGTGGCGGAACCTGCGCCTTGCCCGGACGATACGTGCAATGCGTGCGGCGGCTGCGGACCGGCGCCAGTCGAGGCGTGCAATGGCTTGGACGACGACTGCAATGGCGTGGTGGACGACGTCGCGGGCGGAAAATGCGACGCGGGAGACGACGGTGGCACGGCGAACGCGGGTGGCGAAGACGCGAGCGCTACGCTGGACGGGACTGTAGGGCCGGCGGACGTGGCCGGCGTGAAGTCGCTGGCGGCGCCGGCGAAGCCCGATGGCTGCACGGCGGGAAGTCGCGGGGCGGGCGCTGGGATGCTGGCGGGACTTTTGCTGGTGCTGGGCGTGGTTGTGGGTCGACGGCGACGGGCCGTGGGGTAGTGACGCCGGCTTCGGGTTCGGTTCCGGCGACGGGTTCGGGCTCGGGTTCGGGTGCGGGTTCGGGTTCGGGCTCACCCTTGAACTGTCATCCCGAGTGCATCCGAGGGACCTCACCCCCTCTGTATTCAGCGAAAGACGCCGAACGGCAGCAGGCCTCTCCGGCTCCGGCTCCGGCTCCGGCTCCGGGTTCGGGTTCGGCTCCGGCTCCGGGTTCGGGTTCGGGCTCGTCGCACCAGACCAAGCTTGACAACAACGTCGCTTGCCGTCACGGTGAAAAGATAAGCGGATACGCCGACATTTTGCACAAGCAGCGGGCGCGCAGGGCGTCGAAGTCGAAGGCTCGCCATGCGCGTTCACCGCGGCATTCCACTGTCCTGGCTGATCACTACGGTCATCGTCGCGACGGTGATTCTCGTAGCGGGTGCCGGCTTTGGCCTGCTCGCCGCCAACCAGGTCCGCGTGATCCGGGAGCGCCAGGTCACTGAAGCGCAACAGACCGCGCAACTGCTGGCCATGTTCGCGGCAGTTGACTTGATGTTCGATGCGCACGACCAGGCCGAGAAGGATCTCGCCATGCTTCGCGGCCATCCGGACATGGAAAGCGCATGGCTGTATGACCGGAACGGGCGGCAGTTTGCAGCGTGGCGGCGCCCCATGACCGTGCCACCCATGCCGCCGCCGGTGCGACAGCACGCGCCTGGATCCGCCTTGCCCACGACGCGTTGGATCAGCAGCGAGTTCATCGAGGTACAGGCCCCCATCCGCGACGACGACCGCCACGTCGGCACGCTGCAACTTCTGGTGTCCACACGCCAGGTGCGCGAGCAGTTGCACAGCCTGATGATCACCTTGGCTGTGCTCGGCCTGGGCGTGCTGGCCTTGTCCCTGGTCGTCGCACCGTTGCTGTAGCGCCTCGTGTCGCGGCCGATTCTGCACATGGCTGGCATCGCAGGGCAGATCTCGGCGACAGGCAATTACTCGCTGCGTGTGGATGTGCCGCGGGGGCTGGAACTGGCCCTGCTGGGCACCGGATTCAACAACGTGCTCGCAGCCGTGGAACAACGCGAACGCCAGCGCAACGAGGCCGAAGCGGCGCTGCGTGCCAGCGAGGCGCAGTTGCGGCAATCGCAGAAGATGGAGGCGATTGGCCAACTGGCCGGTGGAGTGGCGCACGACTTCAACAACATGCTGACCGCCATCTTGAGCTACGCGCGGATGTTGAGCGACGACCTACCGGCCGAGAACCCGATGCGCCTGGACCTGGAGCAGATTGTCGCAGCCGGCGAGCGGGCGGCGGGATTGACGCGGCAGTTGCTGGCTTTCAGCCGCCAGCAGGTGATCCAGCCGCACTTGCTGGAACTCGGCCAAGTCGTGCGAGGCGTGGAGGGCATGCTGCGCCGCGTCATCGGAGAGGACGTCGACCTGCGCGTCAAGATTGCCACCGATATCAGTCCCGTGCTGGGCGATGCCGGGCAGATCGAGCAGGTGCTACTCAACCTGGTGGTCAATGCCCGCGATGCCATGCGGACGGGCGGAACCCTGACGGTGGAGGTGGACGAGGTGGACTTGTCTGCGCCTCTCACCGCCACCATCGGCACACTGGCGCCAGATCGCTACGTGCGCCTGTTGGTCGCGGACACCGGCGTCGGCATGCCCAGCACGACGCTTGCGCACCTCTTCGAGCCGTTCTTCACCACCAAACCGCTTGGCCACGGGACGGGCCTGGGCCTTGCCACGGTGTTTGGCGCCGTCAAGCAGATGGGCGGTGACATCTTGGTGCACAGCCGGGTCGGCGAGGGCTCGCAGTTCGAGATCTACCTGCCGCGCTCGGCTGCCAGTCCGCTCAGTTCGGCGCCACCGGTGCCGGCAGTCCAGGTGGGCACCGGTGGTCACGAAACGGTGCTACTCGTCGAGGACGAGAGCCTGGTTCGCGAGACGGCGCGCAGAATCCTGGCCGGCTCTGGCTACATCGTGCTTGAGGCGAGTAGTGGCACTGAAGCGCTGAGCGTGGCCGCAGCCTGTCAGGGTCCGGTTGCGCTGCTGCTCACCGACGTGGTGATGCCGGGCATGACGGGCCGTGAATTGGCCCAAGAACTCGCTCTGGTCCGGCCCGCCACCAAAGTGCTGTACATGTCCGGCTACATGGCGGACGTGATGGGCCGCCACGGCGTGCTCGAGGCGGGCATCGATCTGGTCACCAAGCCGTTCACGCCAGAGACGTTGCGCCAGAAAGTGCACGAAGTGCTCGACCGCCCGCTGCCGGCTGCGCAGAGTCCAGTGGTCGCCCGCACGGAGCCACTGCGCCCGAAGGGGGAGGCATGACCAGGTGGCCGATCGCGCTCGGCGTGGTGCTTCTGTGCCTCCACGTCGCCATCGGCCTGGTGCCTGCCTGGACGAGCCTGGGCCTTGCGCAGCCTCCCGGCGCAGAAAGCGAGTACCTGGTCAAGGCCGGTTTCCTCCTCAACTTCGCCCGTTACGTGCAATGGCCCGTTGCGACCTTTCCGACCCCGGAGTCGCCGGTGTGCATTGGCGTGCTGGGGGCGGACCCCGTCGGCCCGTTTCTCGACGACCTCGTGCGCGGCGAGACCGTCCAAGGCCACAGCTTGGTGATCCGCAGGGCGCGGACGACCGAGGCGTTGCGCGAATGCCACGTCGTGTTCATGAGCCGCGCTGAGACCGCGCAAGAGAGCAAGCACCTGGCAGGCCTGGCGGGACGGCCGGTGCTCACGGTGGGCGAGGTGTCCGGGTTTGCACAGCGGGGCGGAATCATCAACTTTTTCGTGGAGAACCAGCGTGTTCGCTTCGAAATCAACCTGAAGGCTGCAGAACGCGCCGGGCTGAAGCTGAACCCGCAGTTGCTGCGTCTCGCCAGGGTCGTCGACGCGTGGGCGCCGGGGGGCGAGGCGATGGTGGCGCAGGACGGTCCTGACCGCCGACTCTCCATGGCGGACGACGGTCTGATCCAGCCACGCGCCTACGACATGAGGAGGTCACAGCCATGAGGTACTTCGCAGCCTCCCCATGGCGCAGGCTTCTCGGCTGCTGCTCGACGTGGTTGGTGTTCGGGACCAGCCAGGCCACCGCGCAGGAACCCGTCGCCCTTCCCGAAGCTCCTACTCGCGTGGAGTCGACAGTGGAGGCGTTCCGGCGGATGAGCTTGGCCGAGTTGATGAACGTGCCGATCCAGACCTCGAGCACGCTGGTGCCCGCGTCGCAACTCGAGTCGCCGTCGGCGATCACGGTCATCACCGAACGAGAAATCCGCCTGACGCCGCACCGCAACCTGCTCGACCTGATCGAGGCCTACGTCCCTGGCGCGATGGTGTTCCCGCACTCGGAGGGCCGCCAGCTCGGCATGCGCGGCATCATCTCGGACCGAAACCTGAAGTGGCTGCTGCTGGTCAACGGCCGGCTGATGAACGACAAGGCACACGGCGGCGTCTACACCGAAATCACCAACTGGGATCTGAGTGACGTGGAACGGATCGAGATCCTGCGCGGTCCGGGCTCGGTGACGTACGGCCCCGGCGCGATCGCGGGCGTCATCAACATTTTGACCAAGACCGCCGCGAGCCAGCCGGGATTGCGCGCCGACATCGGCTTCGCGAGCAGTTACGGTGCCAAAGCCGGATCGTTGAGCTACGGCCTACAGCGCCGCAACCTGGAATTGTTCGGCCATCTCAGCCTCGTCGCCACACCGGGGCTGGAGGACACGCGCAGCTACAACATGGAAGGAACACTGGCCAACGGCTCGGGCATCATCGGCACGAGCGATTTCGCCGCCGGCTCGCCCAAGTCCTTCCCAGCGCATCGCTACTTCAGCGACTTCGAAGGCCAGCCGCAGTACAAGGCGCTGCTCGATCTCAGGCTGTTCGACGAGTGGCGCGTGTGGACGCGGTTCACGACCTCGGGCGGCAACATGGACCAGCGCCTCAGCTTGACGCGCTATCCGCTGGGCCTGGATGCCACGGGCAAGGCCTACGTCTTCGGCGCGCCGCAGGTGTCCAGCGAGATCCAGAACCGCCAGTGGACGCTTGCGCTGGAGAACCGTCACGTTTTCAATGACAGGTTCAGGCTCGACACCGTGCTGAGCCCGCAGTACCAGGACTTCGAGCGGCGGCGCCGACCCCAGCTCGGCAGCGTGTATCCCGAGTCAACGCCGGCTGAACTGCGCCAGCGCATCGGCGACCGCGACTCCGTGTGGAACAAGCAATCCAATTTCGGCGAGTACGATGTGTTCGCGAGTGTGATCGGGCACCTGACGCTGGAGAAGACCAAGGCGGCGTTGGGCTATCAACTGAGCTACACGCGGGTCGTGCCGAAGTGGGGCGACACGCGCAGCGATTTGCGCATGGGCGACAACCTGAATTACGTCTCCGGCCCGGAGTCGCGCGCGTACACTGCGTTTCTCGACTCGGTCGGGCTCAATCCGGCGGATTTCGGCGGCAATGGGCCCAAGAACGCGGTGACCATCGGCAACGGCTGGAGCACCGAGACGCATTCCGTGTTGGCCGAGGCGAGCCACGCGCTGCACCCCGACTTCACGCTCCTGCTCTCGGGCCGGATCGACAAGAACCGCGACACGGACCTGCTCTATTCGCCGCGCGCCGCCGCCATCTGGGCGGTGAACCCGCGAAACTACGTCAAGCTGAGCGCGCAGCAATCCGTGCGCATGAACACGCTCGAGCAACTCCTGGCGTCGCGCTTGCAGGGGGAGAAAGGCAAGTTCGAGACGCTCAGGGGGATCGAGCTGGCCTATGACACGCTTCCCGTCGATGGGTTGCGCGTGTCGACGTCGACGTTCCTGCAGCAACTCGATGCGACGGGCTTCATCGTCGGCGGCACGGCCGGCAGCGTGGCGGGTGGAGTGACGTCGCTCGGTATGACGACCAACCAGGGCGCGCTGAGCTACAGCGGCGTGGAAGTGGACGCACGGTACCGGCACCGCAACGTCGAGGTCGGACTGAACCACTCGTACCTCAGGTTGCTCGACTTCGAATTGGCGACCGGCGTCAACGCCAGCAGCATCAGCTATGCCGACTACCGCGTGCCGATCCGGGACGGCGCCGGCACCCTGGTGACGACTCTCAGCAGCACCGGGCATGACATCAACAACTGGTCCAACCATGCCACCAAGGCGTTCGCGAACTTCAAGCTGCCGATGAACTTCACCTTTCATCTCGACGCGCACGTCTTCTGGGCGTACGAGGGCGCCCGCGATCTCATCCCGATGCTGGAAAAGGCCATCGCTGCGCCAGGCGTACCGGCCGCACAGCGGGCCAGCGTCCAGGCTGCCCTCGACGACTTGAAGCGGCGCGACGTCTGGGACTTCGACTTTCGGAGCAACGCCTCGCTGACGTACGATTTCGACTCGCGTTTCTGGGCCTCGGCCATCGTGATGAATCTCGTGGGCAGCAACGACAACAAGCGCTACCAGCACGACATCGGTGCGACGACGCTGGTGCCGCGGGCGTTCTACACCGAAGAGCCGCGCTTTTTCGGGCTGAATGTGGGAGCCAGACTGTAGGACCAACCTCGACGGCGGGGTGATTGGCGGTTGGCTGGTGTGTTGCATGAACCGAGCGCACCAGGAGGCGTCATGAACTGTAGGCTGCCTGCCATCGGCCTCGCCGCGCTCTCGTTGTGCATCTCGCCCGCGGCGTCGGCGGAGGAAGCGCCACTCGACCTCGAGCGCCTGAAGAAGCTGAACCTGGAAGAACTCGCAGACATCCCCGTGGTCAGTGTGGTCAGCGCGCGCGAGCAGCCGATCACCGAAGTGCCAGGCACCGTCATCGTCATCACCGAACAGATGATTCGCGAGCGCGGCTACCTGGATCTGATGGACGTGTTCCAGGACCTGCCCGGGGTGGACGTCTCGATGTACAACCGGCAGCGCGTGCCGACCGAGGTCATCCTCCGCGGCGTCAACGCGGCCAACAACAAGATCGTCGTGCTGCGCGACGGCGTGCCCATCAACCTACCGGCGACGACGGCTAAGTTCGCCCGCAACTTGCCCCTCTACGACATCGCCCGCATCGAGGTGCTCTACGGCCCGGCGTCGGTCGTGTACGGCTCGGACGCCGCCGTGGTCATGCAACTCGTCACGAAGCAAGCGCGGGAAGGCCTGCACGGCGAGGCCTCCGCCGCGGGTGGCAGCTTCGATCCGCTGGATGGGTTCGACCGCTACGCTGCCGACAGCCACCTGTCTTTGTCGTTGCGCCGGGACGCGCTCGTGCTGCGGGGCTCGTTCCGCACGTTCCAGTCCAACGGCCCGGACCTGAAGGAACGCTTCCCGTCGGTCTATGCGGGGCATCCCGAGCGCTTCGAGGCCCCCATGCGCGGTTACTACGCCGACGCGTCGGTCACGTGGCAGGACCTGCAGCTTGGCACATCGTTCACGGACCACACCTGGCCGTCGGCGCTTGCTCTCAACCCGAAGGCGCCCGGCAAGGCCCTGCTGAGCGAGGACACGACGTTCCGGTACCGGTTCCTACAACCGTATGCCCGGCACACGCTCCGGCGCGGAGGATTCGATCTGCAGACCATCCTGACGTACGGCTTTGCGAGCGAGACAGCGACGTTCCTGCCGCGCATCCCACAACCCGGCTTCCGCTTCCTGGCGGGGCTTACCTACCGGCGCTAGGAGGACTGATGACCGGCGCCGCAATCAGCCCCAGTCGCAGCAGGTGGGTCGCCGCCGCGCTGACGGCACTGCTGCTGTGCATGGCCACTCGCCCAGCGTGGGGGCAAGCTGCCACCCCGAGCACCGAGCGCAAAATCCAGGCGGTATTCCTGCTCAATTTCGCGCGTTTCGTCGAGTGGCCGGCGGCCGCCTTCGCCTCCGCCGAGACGCCCGTTTGCATCGGCGTGCTGGGCGTTGATCCGTACGGCAGCCTGCTGGACGCAACGGTGCGTGGCGAGACGATCCGCGGCCACGCTGTAGTCATCCGGCGCTCGCGCACTGCCGAACCGCTGCGGGACTGCCACATCGTGTTCATGAGCCGATCCGAGGCCGCGCAGGAAGGCCAGCACCTCGCCGCGCTGCTGGGTCGACCGATCTTGACCGTGAGCGAAGTACCTGGCTTTGCGCAGCGGGGCGGTGTGTTGAACTTCTTCGTGGAGAGAGACCGTGTCCGCTTCGAGATCAGTCGCGCCGCGGCCGAACTGTCCGGATTGAAGATAAACCCCCAGTTGTTGCGACTGGCTAGGATCCTTGCCGCAACCAACGAGTCGCGAATGCACGCGGCACGGGCGCGCTAACGCTTCGAATCGAGTCGTGCAGCGACCCCAGGCCTCAGCTCATCCAACTCGCATCGGTCTGCAACGCCCACTTCGACGTCACCTTCTTGCTCTTGCTCCAGAACCGATAGCCATCCCAGCCGGTGATGTCGCCCGCGCCGAACCGCGAGTCGCCCCAGCCGCCGAAGCTGAACGGCTCGCGAGGTACCGGCACGCCGATGTTGACGCCGACCATGCCCGCCTGCAGGCGCTCGGTCGCGTAGCGCGCAACGGCCCCGCTGGTCGTGAAGATCGCCGCGCCGTTGCCATAATGACTGTTGTTCTCGAGCGCGATGGCTTCGTCCAAGGTCTCGACGCGGATGATCGACAACACCGGGCCGAAGATCTCGTCGCAGCCCGCGGGCATGTCGGGGCGCACGTGGTCCAGGATGGTCGGGCCGACCCAGAAGCCGCCCTCGCAGCCGACGACCTTGGCGCCGCGGCCGTCGACCAGGACCTTGGCGCCCATGCGCTCGGCTTCGTCGATATAGCGGTGGATGCGCGCGACCGATTCCGCACTGATGATGGCGCCCAAGTCCGAGCCCAGCTTGATCTTGTTGGCGACGGCGACCATCGCGTCGATGTGGCGTTGCACGGGGCCGACCGCGACCATCAACGACGATGCCATGCAACGCTGGCCCGCGCACCCGAACGAGGAGGCGATGACGTTGCTGGCGGTGAGGTCGAGATCGGCATCGGGCACGACGATGACATGGTTCTTGGCGCCACCGAGACACAACGCGCGCTTGCCGAGGTTGGCCGCGCGACCGTACAGCAATTTCGCGACCTTGGTGGAGCCGACGAAGCCGATCGCCTCGACCGCGGGGTGATCGACCAGCGCTTCGACCGCGTCACGGCTGCCGTTGATGGTTTGGTAAATGCCGTCGGGCAGGCCAGCTTCCTGGAGCAACTGGCCGATGCGCATCGCCCCGTAAGGCACGACTTCCGAAGGCTTGCACAAGAACGCGTTGCCGGCCGTCAGCGCGTTGGGAATCATCCACAGCGGCACCATGACCGGGAAGTTGAACGGCACGATGCCGCCGACGATGCCCAAGGGCTCGTAATGGACCTCGCAGTGCACGCCGCGGCTGACCTCGATGGTGCCACCCTGGCCGAGGTTGGGCAGGCTGCACGCGAACTCCACACACTCGATGCCCTTTTCGATGTCGCCCTTGGACTCCGCGTAAGTCTTGCCGTTTTCCGCCGACAGCAACCAGCACAACTCGTCCAGATCCCGCTCGAGCAACGCCTTGAACCGGTACATGACCGCGGCGCGTTCCTTGAGCGAGGCGGCCTTCCACGCCGGCAGCGCCTTGTTCGCAGCCAGTACCGCGGCTTGCACGTCGGCGGGGCCCGAAAGCACGACCTGGCCCATCGCCTTGCCGTAGCGCGGGTTGAGCACGGCCAGGGTCTGGCCCGAGGCGCTGTCGACCAACTTGCCGCCGATCCAGTTGCGGGCGGTGCCGTACTCGGTAAAAGCGTAGTCGCGGCCGAGGTATGGCGCGAAGCTGTGGCTGCTTTCGTGCCTGGTGACGGGGGCGGTGCTGGCAACCATGGGGGCCTCGAAGGGTGGTGGCGTGAGGCGGGGATGGTCGCGCGAGGCGTGGAGGTTGGCAAGAGCATCCTGGCGCCGTCACCGTGGCTGTAGTAGCGTGGCGCCATGGCCGAATCCCTCGACAACCTGCGCCAGGCTACTGAAACCGCTGTCTTGCGCGGTCCGGGCACGACGTCGCCAGAGCTGCGTCAGGCCGTCGCCCGCGGGGAGGCGCCCGAGGACCTGCAAGCCCTGGTCGCCAAGATCCACCAGCACGCCTACGAGGTCACCGACGAGGATCTCGCAGCCCTGCGCGAGCGTTACACCGAGGACCAACTGTTCGAACTGGTGGTCGCCGCTGCTTTCGGCGCCGCTGACGCGCGGTTGCAGGCTGCGCTGACCGTACTCGATGCAATGGAGCCAGCATGAGATTGAGCAACGTCGAGCGGGGCGATGGCCTCAAGCCCAAGGTGCTGTTCCGCCTCATCCGCGTGCTGTCGGGCTACCGGGCGCCTGACGTGATCCGCACGCTCATGTACCGCAAGGTGTTTTTCGGCGCAGCGCATTCGCGGCACACCCAAGCGGTCATGCGCGGACCGTCGGCCTGGAGCGTCGGCGAACGCGAACTGATGGCGGCGTACGTGTCGCGGTTGAACCAGTGCGCGTTTTGAACCAACGCTCACGCTGCGGTCGCAGCGGCCAGTCTCGCCAGCCAGAACAGTGATCCGGAAGTGACGCGCAAGGTCCTGGACGACCTCGAAACCGCGCCCATCGACGCCAAGTTGCGCGCGACGTTGCGGCTGCTGCGCCAGATGACCTTGGAACCCCAGGCGCTGACCCCTGAGGCGATCCGCGCCGTGCTCGACCTGGGCGTCACGCGCGAAGCGGTGCGGCAGGCGCTGCACGTCGCGTTCCTGTTCAACATCTATGATCGGTTGGCCGACACGCTGGGCTGGGACGTGCCGGTGGGTCCAGGCTACTACCAGGCGGCGGCGCGCAGGCTGCTGTCACGCGGATACGCTTGAACCCGGCTCAACCCTTGGCGTAAATCGGCTCGCTCGCGATCGGCGACCCGTGCGCCACCGGCATCGGATTGCGCAACAACTGGTCGGTGTGCACACGCTTGACGAACTTGCCGCCGCCATGGGTATGCAGCACCCCGGCCGCGACGATCACCCGCCCGCGCGACAGTACGACGTCCGGATAGCCTTGCACCTCATGGCCTTCCCACGCACTGTAATCGACGCGCATGTGGTGGGTGCGCGCGTTGTTGATGCCGATGACCTCGCGCCGGTTCGGATCGAACACCACGATGTCCGCATCGGAACCCACGGCGATAGTGCCCTTCTTCGGGAACAGGCCGAAGGTCTTGGCGGCCTGCGTGCTGGTGATCTCGACGAAGCGGTTGAGCGAGATGCGCCCCTGCGCGACGCCAGCGTTGTACATGAGCGCCATGCGGTTCTCGACACCCGGCGCGCCGTTGGGGATCTTGGTGAACGACTCGCGGCCGAGATCCTTCTGACCCGCGAAACAGAACGGACAGTGATCCGTCGCAATCGTCGCCACTTCCAGCATGCGGATACCGCGCCACAGCACGTCGTTGTTCCACTTCTCGCGCAACGCCGGCGTCATCACCCACTTGGCGCCCTCGAAATTGGGCTTGCGGTACATGTCCTCGTCCAGCAACAGGTACTGCGGACAGGTTTCCGCCTGAACGTCGACACCGCGCGCCCGGCCCAGCCGCACCTGCTCCAGCGCATCGGCTGACGACAGGTGCACGATGTACAGCGGCACGTTGGCCACCTCGGCAATCGCTATCGCCCGGTGCACACCCTCGGCCTCCATGCGCGTCGGACGGGTCAAGGCGTGGAAGATCGGCTCCTTGTGGCCCGCCTTGACCGCCTGCTTGACGATCTCGTCGATGACGATGCCGTTTTCCGCGTGCATGGAGATGCGCGTCCGGTTCTCGCCCGCTTGCCGAAAGGTGCGGTACAGCGTGCCGTCATCGACATAGAAAACGCCGGGATACGCCATGAACAGCTTGTAGGACGTCACGCCCTCGTCAGCCAGGCGCGCCATTTCCGGCAGGCGCTCCTCGGGCATGTCCGTGACGATCATGTGGAAGGCGTAATCGATGGTCGCCTTGCCGGACGCCTTGCCGTGCCAGATGTCCAAGCCCTTGATCGTAGACTCGCCTTTGGACTGGATGGCGAAGTCGATGATCGTGGTGGTGCCGCCGAATGCCGCCGCGACCGTGCCGGTGTCGAAATCGTCCGCGCTGGAGGTGCCGCCAAAGGGCATGTCGAAGTGCGTGTGCGGATCGATGCCGCCGGGGATGACGAGCTTGCCCGCCGCGTCGATCACGGTGTCGGCATGTACCTCGAGATCGCGGCCGATTTGCGTGATGACCTCGCCTTCGATGAAGACGTCCGCGAAGTAGTCGTCGACCGCGGTGACGATGCGGCCATTGCGGATGAGGGTGGTGGACATCGGGCGCCTCCGGGTTCGGGCAAGGTTGGGCGATTCGGCTGCGCGCTGGGTAGCGCTGGCGTCAATCCTTCACGATCTCCGCATAAGCATCCGGCCGGCGGTCCCGGTAGAACTGCCACGTCTGCCGCACCTCGTCGATCACGTCCAGGTCCAAGTCAGCCACCACCAGTTCGTCGTTGTCCTCGCTACCTTCGGCCAGGATCTGCCCGCGCGGGTTCACGAAGTACGAGTGGCCGTAGAACTTGCCGATGTTCCACGGCGCCTCGGTGCCCACCCGGTTGATCGCGCCGACGTAGTAGCCGTTGGCCACCGCGTGCGCCGGCTGCTCGATCTTCCACAGGTATTGGCTCAGCCCCGCCACCGTCGCGCTCGGGTTGAAGACGATCTCGGCGCCATTCAGGCCCAGGCAGCGCGCGCCCTCCGGGAAGTGGCGGTCGTAGCAGATGTACACGCCGATCGTGGCGTAACGTGTCTTGAACACAGGATAACCGCCGTCGCCGGGCTTGAAGAAGAACTTCTCCCAGAAGCCGCTCGTCTGCGGGATATGCTGCTTGCGGTACTTGCCCAGGTAGGTGCCGTCCGCGTCGATGACCGCCGCGGTGTTGTAGTACACGCCGCGCATCGCCTCCTCGTAAACCGGCACCACGATGACCATTTCATGCTTCTTGGCGAGCAACTGCATGAACTCGGTGGTCGGTCCCGGTACCGGTTCAGCCGCGGCGTACCAGCGCTTGTCCTGGCCCGGGCAGAAGTACGGACCGTTGAAAATCTCCTGCAAGCACAGGATCTGCACGCCCTTGGCCGCGGCCTCCTCGATGAAGGGGATGTGCTTGTCCAGCATCGCCTTTTGAATCACGGCGACTGGCACCGATTCATCGTTGATGGGATTGCTGCACTGGATGAGGCCACAGCGGACGATGTTGCTCATGAAGTCCCTCGGGTTGCCAGATGGTTGCGCCAGATGGTTGCGGTGCAAGACGACGCGCGAGCCTACACCACGACCGCGAGGGCGGGAAGGGGCGCCGGCGCATCGACATCCGACGACATTTCACCACCCCGGGGCCGTGAACGAGGCGCGCAACGAGGGTCTTGTCGCGGGCCGGCGCCATGCTAGGCTTGCCATTCCGCGGCCGATGAGATCAGGAGGGACGCCTGAACTCCACAGAGACCGGCGGCGTTGCGAACCGCGACTGGAGGGGCACGTGAGCAAGAGTCTGGCAATCGAAGTCAATGGCATGAAGTTCCCCAATCCTTTCGTGATCGGTTCCGGGCCTCCGGGCACCAACGCCAAGTCGATCGCGCGCTGTTTCGACGCTGGCTGGGGTGGCGTGGTCGCCAAGACGACGTCGCTGACCGATACCGAAGTGGTCAACGTCACGCCGCGCTACGGCAAGCTGCGCGCGGCCAAATCGGGCGAAGTCATCGGCTTTCAGAACATCGAGCTCATCTCGGATCGCCCGTTCGAGGACTGGGAGCAGGACTTCAAGGAACTCAAGGCCTCGTATCCCGACAAGATCCTGATTGCGTCGCTCATGGAGTCCTTCTCGGAGTCGCGCTGGGTCGAACTGACCAAGCGTTGTGCCGCGGCTGGCGTGGACGGCTTCGAGCTCAATTTCTCCTGTCCGCACGGGCACCCAGAGACCGGCATGGGCGCGGCGATGGGCCAGAACCCGATGATGGTCGAGGCCGTGACGCGCTGGGTGAAGGCCGCCGCGGGCGACAAGCCGGTCTGGTCCAAGCTGACGCCCAACATCACCGACATCCGCATTCCGGCGCGCGCCGCCTTTGCCGGTGGGGCCGACGGTATCGCCGCGATCAACACGATCCTGTCGATCATCGGCATCGATCTGAAGACGTTGCGTCCCTTGCCGACGGTCGAAGGCTTCTCGGTCCCGGGCGGCTATTCGGCCCAGGCGGTCAAGCCGATCGGCCTGCGCATGGTCCAGGAAATCGCCTTGGATCGCCCCGGTTGCACCATCAGCGGCATCGGCGGCGTGTGGAGGTCCTCGGACGCCATCGAGTACTTGCTGCTCGGCGCCTCGACGGTCCAGGTCTGCACCGGCGCGATGCTGCTCGGCTACGAAATGGTCGAGGAACTGATCGAAGGCCTGGGCAAATTCCTGGTCGATCACAACTTCGAGAACGTGCGCGCCATGATCGGGGCGTCCTTGCCCTACTTCACCACGCACCACCACCTCGTCGAGCTGCAGGCCGAGAAGCGCGCGCAAAAGGACGCCACCAACCGCGACCTGCGTTGGGGCCAATCGCGCATCCAGGACGAAACGGCGTCGATCACGTCCAACGAGGCGCCGACTTCCGCGGCTCCGACCCAAGTTGCCGCGAGCTGAGGCCGTGGCTAGCCGAGATCGTCCCGTTTGCCCCCCGTCGTAGCCCAGCATTCTCCTTCCGAAACAGCACGGCCCGGATCCTCGCAGATCCGGGCCGTGCTGCTCATCCTGTTCGGTGGCCTGTGTTTCGCGCTGATGGGAGCGATGGCCAAGTCCGCGTCGGCGCACGTGCCGACGTTCGAACTCGTGGCGGTCCGCTTCGTCATCACGCTGGCGGTCATCGACGTGGTGCGGCGCCGGTCGCGCGTGCCGCTGCAGTTCTTCCAAGTGCCGATCCTGCTCAGCCGCTCGATCGCCGGATTCCTCGGTATCGTCTGTTATTTCTATGCGTTGCAGTTCATTTCGTTAGGTGACGCAGTGCTGCTCAACAACGCCTCGCCGGTGCTGACCTCTCTGGGTGCCGTCTGGCTGCTGGGCGAGCACATGACCGCGACCAAGGCGTTGGCGCTGCTGGCGTCGCTCGCCGGCGTGTGGTTCCTGGTCCACGACAAGACCGGCGTGCTGGAGAGCCGCGGCGCGCTGGTCGGAGCCCTTTCGGCGGTGGCGTCGGCCTGGGCGCTGGTGTCGCTGAAGATCGCAACCCGGCAGAATCGCTCGGTCATGGTCGTGTGGTCACTGGCGGCGGTGGGCTGCGTCATCTCCTTGGCAGTCGGGCTTTGGCAACGCAACTGGATCGTGCCGGGCGCGACGGATGCCTGGCTGATGGTCGCGACCGGTGTTTTCTCGGCCATGGCGCAACTCTCGATGACGATGGGGTATCGCTTGATCGATGCCAGCGAGGCGGCGATCTACTCGTACGTCACGCCGGTGTTCGCGGTCACGCTCGAAGCCGTCTGGCTGGCCCGCGCGCCCTCGCCCTGGACGCTGGCTGGAGGCACGCTCATCATCGGCGCGGGCGCGGCTGTGGCCTGGCACCAGCGCGTGGGCCGGCCGATCGCGCCCATCGCTTGAACTTTGAAGTGAACTTTGAAGTGAACGTTGCAGCCCTTCATGGAGTGAACCGTGCGCCTCGACCGCTACTTGAGCCTGGGCCTCGCCGCGCCGCGCAAGCACTCGATGACGATGCCGCGCTCCGGGCAAGTCACCATCAACGGCGAAGTGGTGCGCGATGGCGGCGCGCAAGTCGTGGTCGGCCGCGACGTGGTGACGTACCGCGATCAGGTGGTGCCGGCGCCCGGCCACGTGCTCCTGATGCTGCACAAACCGGCGGGCTACGTGACTTCGACCGAGGAAGGCGACGCGGCGATCGTCATGGACTTGATTCCAACCGAGCTGAAACGTCGTGATCTGGCTCCAATTGGCCGCCTGGACAAGGACACGACCGGCCTGTTGCTGCTGACCACCGACGGCGCGCTCAACCACGCTTTGACTCATCCCAAGCGCCACGTCGAGAAGGCCTACATCGCGACGCTGGAAGGCAAACTCGCTGCGGATTCGGCACATAAGTTCAGCGAAGGCGTAGTGCTGGCTGACGCAACGGTATGCAAGCCTGCGCGCCTGGAAGTGATTGACGCCCAGACCGTGCGAATCGTCCTACGCGAAGGTCGCTACCACCAGGTCAAGCGCATGGTCGCGGCGTGCGGGGCGACGGTGGTGAAGCTGCATCGCGAGCGGATTGGCGGTCTCCTGCTGCCGACGGATCTGCCGGAGGGCACGGCGCGTCTGGTCACCGAGGCGGAACTGGCCTTGCTGGGGCTGGAATCGCCGGCCGTGACGCCATGAACGCCGGGCCGTTTGCCACCACCGCCCCGAGCGTCGAGCTCATCGCCGCGTTCGAGCGCCCCTACGAGCACGCCGTCGCCGCCGCGCGCACCTGCTACTCCGGCACCGGCATCGTCAGCGCGGATCAGGCGTCGGGCGTCGGCCTGGAAGCGACCCGCCAGCGGCTGCGCATCGAGCAACGCGATCGCATCGCCGCCAGCACCTTCAAGGCCGGTCACCACACCACGCTCCAGCACGGCCACGTCAGCTTCGGGCTGAACCACGTGTCGCGGCAATTCGTCTGGTCTTTCCTGCACTCGCACCCGTTCTACAACAGCGAGCAGGTCAGCCAGCGCTACGTCGAGGTCCGTCCCGAGCGCGTCGCCGTGCCTGTGCTGCCCGAACCTGCGAGGATCGTGTACGAAGCCTGTGTCGGCCGGCAAATGGCCGAGTACCGCAAGCTGATTACCCTGCTCGAACCGGTCGCGGCAAGCCAATACTTCCAGGCGTTTCCGGCGCGGGGCAAGCATCCGGACAAGTGGCACGGCGCGATCCACAAGAAGGCGCAGGAGGTCGCGCGCTACGTGCTGCCGGTCGCAACCCACACCTACCTGGTGCATACGATCAGCGTGTTGACGTTGTTGCGCTATCGGCGGTTGTGTGAAGGCCCGGACACGCCTGCCGAAGCCCGCTATGTGGTCGGCGAGATGTGCCGGTTGCTGTTCGAACTGGACCCGCTGCTCGAGAAGTTCGAGGTCGAACCGCTGGCTGCGAGTGCCCTGCCCGGCGCGGCGCTGGGACTGGCCGGCGATCGGGGCTCACAGCGGGCGATGGTCGCTGAATTCGATGCCGAACTGGGCGGGCATACGGCGATTCTCGCGGACCGGTTCGGCGACAACCAACGGCGGGTGGCGGACGCGGTGCGCGAAGTCCTGGGCCTGCCGCGCGCCCAGCTGGCCGACGCGCAAGCCATTGCCATCGCATTGGATCCGGCGTGCAACAAGCTCCTGGGCGACACGCTGAACACCACGACGCACGACAAGCTCGGCCGCTGCCTGCACGCCGCGCACTACGCGTTCAAGAAAAAGCTGAGTCATGCCGCGGACAGCCAGGACCAGCGCCACCGCATGACGCCCGCTTCCCGGCCGACGCTGCTGGCGTATCTGGGCGATGAGCCGGACTACGTGGTGCCGCGCCTGGTGCTGCACGCGGGCGGCGAAATCGAAGCGCTGTACCGCGGTTCCATGGCGCAAACCTGGGCGGCGATTGCACGGCTGCTTGACCTGGGCGTGGCCTCGGAGTGGCGGGCCTACTTGCTGCCGAACGCGGTGAGCCTGCGCTTTACCGAGACGAGCGACCTGCTGGCACTGCGCCACAAGCACATGATGCGGCTGTGTTACAACGCCCAGGAGGAGATCTGGCAGGCCAGCGTGGACGAATCGGCGGCCATCCTGGCTGCGGAACCGCTGATCGGCCAGCACCTGCTGCCGCCGTGCGGAGTGCGCCACGCCGCCGGCGTGCGTCCGTACTGCCCGGAAGGAGACAAGTATTGCGGCACACCGGTGTGGCTGCTGGACCGTTCAGCCTGGCAGCGCGTGCTGTAGCTGGAATGTACCGCCCTGCTCATGCCTTCGTCAGTCCGTGTAGGGGCGGGCATCCTTGCCCGCCCTCCCCGTTTAGCGCGATCCCACGTTTCATGCGTCCAAACCCGCAGCGTGGCAATCCGCGGCGCGCTGGTGCAGACTCGCGGCGTCCTTGGTGCAATCCCGTGCAGGAGTGGTGGATGAAGCAGCGTTGGACTTTGCGAGCACTTCTGGCCGCTTCGATCACCTCGGTGACGATCCAGACCCGTCCGGTGGCCGCCGCCCCCGCCGCCGTGCCAGCCACGATTGCCTCGACCGACCTGCGCACCGGCATGAAGGGCTACGGCCTGACGGTCGTCAAGGGCACGAAGATCGAGCGTTTCGACATCGAAATCATCGGCGTGCTGCACCATGCGCTGCCCAAGCAGGACATGATCCTGATTCGTTGCGCGGGCTTGAATCTCGAGCATTCGGGCGTGGTCGCGGGCATGAGCGGCAGTCCGATCTACGTCACCGACAAGGAGCACGGCGATAGGCTGGTCGGCGCGCTTTCCTACGGTTTTCCGTTCAACAAGGACCCAGTAGCCGGCGTGACGCCGATTGCCGACATGCTGCCTGAGCTCGACCGCAAACTGGTGCCCGTGCCCGGCAACCAGAAGATCCTGCCCATCCAGGCGGCCCAGGGTGGCGCCAAGGTGCGGCTGCCGGGCGGGTCGGAGATGACGCCAGTCGCCACGCCGCTATCGATCTCGGGCTTCCATCCGGACCTGGTCGAGGCGATGCGCGGCGAGTTGGACACCCTGGGATTTCCGCATGTCCAGGTGATGGCTGGCGGATCCAGCAGTCACAAGCCGGCGGTGTCGCCCAAGTTCGAACCGGGTTCGGCGATCTCGCTGACTTTGGCGCGCGGCGACATGGCGATCTCGGGCATCGGCACCGTCACCTGGGTGCGCGGCGATCGGTTCATCGCGTTCGGCCATCCGTTCAAGGGCTTGGGCCAGGTCCACCTGCCGGTCGGCGGCGCGGACATCCAGTGGATCCTCGCGTCGCAGTCCTCCTCGTTCAAGATGGGCACCGGGCTTCAGGATTTCGGCGTGCTCGACCAGGATCGCCAGCCCGCGGTGGCCGGTCGCACCGGGTTGCGCGCGCAGATGGTGCCGATCCGCATCAAGCTCACGAACACCGATCGCAAGGAAACCTCGGTCTGGAACGTCGAGGTGACCGATCAGCCGATGTTCTTTCCCCTGGCCGCCACCATGGTCATCGGCAATGCCGTGCGTTCAGGCGAACCTATCGCGGAAAACGTCGCGCTGCACATGAAGTTGAAGTTCACCATCGATGGGCCGCACGAACCGATCGAGATCGAGGACACCGTGACCGGCCTGGGCGGCATGGCGTCGGTCAACGAGATCAACAGCGTCGTCAACGGCGTGACCAAGTCCTTGGTGTTCAATGGCTTCCAGCGCCTGCGGGT
The DNA here is from genome assembly GCA_964356325.1 of uncultured Enterobacteriaceae bacterium. GTDB lineage: Bacteria > Myxococcota_A > UBA9042 > UBA9042 > UBA9042 > CAYHHL01. The sequence continues at coordinate 21,883 of CAYHHL010000034.1, forward strand.
GGCGCGCATCGACGCCGAGTTCGAGGTCGCCGACGACCGCAACATCGTGTTCCTCGAAGGCGTGCGCACCGCCAGCGAGGAGGTCGAGGTCGGCAAGCCGATCGCCATCCGCGTCGACATGCAACTCGCCAACGTCGGCATGAAGAGCGCGACCATCCTGCTGCCGCCCCTGCCGCGCGACCTGGCCGGCACGACGCTGACGGTGCAGGTGGGCCCAGAGCGTTCGATGCCCCGGGAGTTCCCTGAACCGGCGAACATCCAGGATCTGCTGGCCTTCCTGCGCGTGCAACCGCCGCACAATCGCCTGGCCGCCGTGGTGCAACTGCCCGAACCGACGCTGCTGATGCGCGGCTCGCGGCTGGTCGGACTGCCGCTGGGGGTCCGCGATGAACTGGCCGGGCATCAAGTGCAAGTCCGCGCCGGGCGTGAAACCTTGCGCGCGTCGGTCGACCTGCCCTGGACCATCAACGGCAGCGCGACCTTGAAACTGCGCGTCCGCAACTAGCATTCGTTACTGAACGGCATTCGTTTCTCAAGGAGTCTCATGCACCTGGGTACAAGGATCCTGCGTCGCGGCCGTTTCCTGTGGCAGAAGCGAACCCTGGCGGTGACCTGCGTCATCCTGGCCTCGAATCTGACGGGTGGCGCGGTGCGTGCCAGCCAGCCGGCGATGTGGCAGTACGCCGACGAGACCGACTTCCGCCGCGGCAACATCGAAGGCTTGGCGTTGCATCCGACGCTCGGACTCTCGGTCGCGCCCCGCTTGCAACGGACCGAACTCGACGCGGAATTCATCCACTGCTGGGTGCGCGACGGCGGCAAGCTGTGGCTGGGAACCGGCTTGCAGGGCAAGATCTTCGTGCTCGAGGGCGGCAAGGCCAAGCAAGTCGCCAAGGTGGACGCGCCGATGGTCGCTTCGCTGGTCGCGGACGGCAATGGCGGTGTCTACGCCGGTCTGGTCGGCAAGGGCGAAATCGTCCACGTCGCGGCCGATGGCGTGGTGACCTCGGTGGTCAAGCTGTTCGTGGAGGCCAAGAAGCCCGCGGAAACACCGGAACCGACCGACTCGGCGCGGCACATCTGGGCCCTGGTGAAGAAGGGCGCCACGCTTTACGCCGGAACGGGGCCTGGTGGTCGGGTTTATGCCATCGATCTAGCCACTTCGAAGGCAAAGGTGTACGCGGAATCCGGTGCGGACCACGTCATCGCCCTGTTGCAGGACGGCGATGCGTTGCTGGCCGGCACGTCCGATCCAGCGACCTTGGTTCGCGTCGATGGCGAGAAGAAAGTCCTGGCGTTAGCAGCGTTTCCCGGCATCGAAGTGCGCAGCCTGGCGCGTCAGGGCAAGACCCTCTACGCGGCGGTGAACGGCGGGCAGACCGCGGTGCCCCTGGCGTCGCTCAAGCCGACCGCGGATCGGCCCGGAAGTGGCAGCGCCGCCAAGGGTCCTTCGGCGAGCAAGACGGTCAAGGACGCGGCGGCCAAGGGCAAGGGCGCGGTCTGGAAGCGGACCGAGGACGGCATCGTCCAGCGCGTGTTCGTGTCGCCCGAGGGAATGCTCAGCGAAATCGGGGTCAACGGCAAGACCGTGGTGGCCGGAGCCGCGCGCGGCGGGCGAGTGGTCGTCGGCGATGACTTCGGCGATGTCGAGTCCTTGTTCGACGTGCGCGAAGAGGAAATCCTTGGCGTGGAGATGGGCCCCAAGGGTCCAGCCACGCTGTTCACCGGCAAATCCGCGGCGGTGTACACGGTGGGCCAGGGCGAAGGCGCTTCGGCATTCACGACCGAGGCGTTGCAGGAGACCGGCACGGCGGTTTGGGGCCGCGTCGAAGCCATCGGCGAGGGTTCGCTGGAAGTCGAGTCGCGCAGTGGTTTTTGCGAAGTCCCCAACGACACGTGGAGCCCGTGGGTGGCGCTCAAGGAAGGCAAGATCGCCAGTCCGCCGGCCAACTTCGTGCAGGTGCGGGTCAAGCTGGGTTCACCCCAGGCGCGGCTGACCGAGCTAAAGATCTTCCGCCAGGTCGCCAACCGCGCGCCGATGGTGACGAAAATCGACGCGACGCTGAACAAGACCAAGGGCACAGTGTCGCTTTCCTGGCAGGCCGAGGATCCCGACAGCGACACGCTGGGCTTCCAGGTGCGTTACCGAGCGCGCGGCACCAAGCAGTGGCTGATGCTGCACGACCGGCTGTATGACAAGAAGACCATGGACTTGGCGCCGACCGACATGCCCGACGGCTGGTACGAGCTGCGCGTGGAAGTGACCGACGTCGCGACCAACGGCCCCAAGACGGCGCGGTCGAGTGCGCGGATTTCCAAGGCTTTCCTGATCGATCGAGGCCGACCGGAACTGACCGCCGAAGTGAAGGGCCGCATGCTGACGGGCGTGGCCAAGGACGCCATCTCGCGGATCGTCAAGGTGGAAGTGTCGCTGGACGGTGAACCCTCGCTGGTGGCGGCGGCGCGCGACGGCATCTTCGACCAGGCGAGCGAGCCCTTCGAGATGGAACTGCCCCCGGCGGCGGCGACCGGTCCGCACACGGTGCTCATCCAAGCAACCGACGAGGCGGGCAATTCGGGTGCGCTGCGGTTGACGATCGGCCAGTAGAATCCACTTAGGAGGCCGTCCATGCCCAGCAACGCGACGCCCTGGCTGCTGGCTTGCCTGCTGGCGACGGGTTGCGCGACGGCGATGGCGACGAGCGAACCGCATCCGGACGCGGTTGAGACTTCGGACGCGGCACAGGCAGACACGACGGCCGACGTGCCGCCTGCCCTGGCCTGCAACGGTGCGCCGCAACTGTGCGATCGCCGGTTCGATCAGGTCGCCTACGCCTGCGCGCACAACGCCATGAGCAACGCCGACGAGGCCTGGCTGGTGCCCAACCAACGCCATGGTCTGGTCGCGCAGTTGGACGACGGCGTGCGCGCTTTCATGATCGACGTGCACCTCTACAATGGCGACGATGCGCAGTGGCAAGGCAAGACTATGCTTTGCCACGGTTCTTGCGATCTGGGCACGGAGCTGCTCGCGACCGCGCTGACCAAGATCAGGACGTGGCTCGATGCGCATCCGCATGAGGTGATTGCGTTCGTGCTCGAGTCCTACGTCGACGACGCCGCGATCGAGCAGGCGCTGGTGGAGGCCAACCTGCTGGACCTTTGCCACCACCAGGAAAAGGCCAAACCATTTCCGACCTTGCGGCAGATGATCCAAAGCGACAAGCGCGTGTTCGTGATGGTCGAGCAAGGCACGGGACCGGCCCTATGGCGGCATGGCTACACGGAATTCGCCTGGGACACCAAGTATGCCAACGCCAGCGTCGCGGACTTCGACTGCAAGCTGCTGCGCGGCAAGAAGGGCAATCCGTTGTTCGTCGTCAACCACTTCCTGACTCAGGGCGTGCAATCCCACGAGAAACTTTCGGAATTGGCGAACCACGACCCGGTGCTGCACGACCACCTGGCGCAATGCCAGCAGGAGGGCGGGCAACTGCCGAATTTCGTGGCGGTCGACTACTACGACATCGGCGACGTGACCCAGGTCGTGCGCGCGCTGAATGGTTTGTGAACGCTTGGGAATGCCACGTGGCGGCGAAACGCTTGCACCCGTCGATCGGGCGGCACTTGGACGCTGGACAGACGCTGGTCTATAACCTCGCGCGGCGCAGGCTTCGCTGGCCTCATGCCTGACGTCTTGCCTGCCACGAGAACATTGCGCGCCACGAGAACAGGAGCCGCCGCTGATGCCCACCACCCGCAATCCAGCCACGGTCCTTTGGACAGCGCCGAACCAGCACCGAGTCGTCGCTCTGGGCCTGGCCCTTGCCTGCCTGACGCCGGCCTGTCGCAAGAGCCCGCCGGAACCGCAGCAGACGATCCACGTGCCAGCGACGAAGCAAGAAGCGCCTCCTGTCGCGCCCTTGCCGCCTGCCCCAGCGACTGAACTGCCGGCGGCGGCCACGCAGGCGGCGGCCAAGGAGACGGCCAAGGAGACGGATCGCAAGGTCGACGTCTCGGTGGCGCTGTACATCGACGCGGGGCAAAAGGCCAATCCTTCCGCGATGCCGACCGCGGGCCAGGTGGCGACCATCCGGGTGACGCCGACCAGCGCGGGCACGGGGCGACCGGTGCGCGACCTGGACCCGGTGATGGGCGCGCAGATGGTGCTGGTGGCGATGAGCCGTGACACGCCGTGGGTGAGCCTGCAGCGCGCCAACGTGCTCAGTGACGCCAAGCAAGCGAGCCACGAGTTTCGCCTGACATTTCCATCGGGTGGCAATCACGTCCTGTACTTCCTGTTCAAGCCCAAAGGCGCGGCGATGGCGGCGGTGCCGGCGTTCATCCTGGTCGATGGCAAGCGCGAGACGCCGATGGAGGCGCCCGAGGAGCAGTTGCGTTACAGCGCCAAGGATGGTCTGGAGGTGCAACTGGTGCCCGCCGCGGCGACGCCCGAAGCCTGCGCGCCGGTGCACGTGGGCTCCATGTGGATGCGCAAAGGCAAGCCGGTGAAGCTGGTTGGCGCGCCGGACGGGCCTTCGGTGTACTACGTCGCGGTCGATCCGGGGCCGGGCAGTGTGGCGGTGGCGCAGCCGGTCGGGCCAGTGGTGCAGGCGCCCGGGGATCCGACGCCGGTGCAGGTGGCGATCGGCAAGCGCGGCGACGCGGGTTCCGAAGCGATCCTGACGTTCGACAAGCCGGGGCGCTACCGCGTGCTGGCGCTGGCGGAAGTCGCGGGTAAGAAGGCCGATGTGGCGATTGCGCATTTCGCGTTGCCGGTCGCGGGGACGGTACCTGTGGGTGGTTGCCCCAAGTAGCGACGCCCGTGGCCAAAGATGACGCCAGCTCGCCGCAAAGCCTGGACAACCGCCGCGCTCGCTCCTACACTCTCGCGCCCCGGCCAGACGGGCCACCTGACGCACACGAGGCAGCATGAACACCAAGTCGATCGAGTCCAAGAACCTCCGCAAGGCCCTCAAGCACGCCGCCCGCACGCGTCTCAAGCTGGTGAACGCCAAGCTGACCAGCGAGCAGCGTTCCAAGCTGCGTCGTGCCCGCGCCGAGAAGCACATCGGCCTGCGCGCATTCCTGGCCAAGGAAGCCAAGACTGCTGGCTGAGTTGCGCTAGCAGCGAACCGTCGGAAACGTCGATCGGAGACCACGTGGCGCAGGAACCAGTGTCCCAGCCGCGCACGCCAGTCATCGACTTCTGGTTCGACTTCTCCTGTCCATACGCCTACCTCGCCTCTACGCAACGACGCTGGCTCGCACGCGAGTCCGGGGCGATCGTGCGCCTGCAGCCCTTCCTGCTCGGCGGCGTGTTTCGCGCGTTGGGGCAAGCGCAGAATCTCTCGACCACGCTGTCGCCGCCCAAAGCCCGTCACAACCGGCTGGACCTGATTCGCTGGGCGGCGTGGTTCGACGTGGCCCTGAACTCGCCGTTCAAGCACCCGAATCGCACCGTGCAAGCCCTGCGCGTGCTGCTCGCCACCCCGGAATCAGCGCAGGAAGCGGTGGTCGACTCGCTGTTCGCGGCGTATTGGGTGCACAGCCAGGACCTGAGCGCTGCCAACGTGCTGCGCCAACGCCTGCACGACCTGGGCCTGGACGCCGATGCGATCCTGACGCTCGCCGACTCCGCTGAAATTCGTGAAGAACTGCACACCCGGACCGATGCGGCGCTGGCGGCGGGCGTGTTCGGTGCGCCAGCGTTCGTGGTCGACGGCCAATTGTTCTGGGGTCAGGATCGCCTGCCGATGGTGGTCCGCGCGGCCCGGGGTTGGCAGCCGGAGCGTGGTCACGAGACCTTTCAGTTCTAGGAGCCCGTCATGACCAAGGCCGTCGAGTATTTCTACGATCTTTCCAGCCCCTACGCCTATCTGGCCCACGAGGAGATCGTCAAGGTGGCCGACGCCCATGGCGCGACCGTGGTCTGGCGGCCGTTCTTCCTGGGCGGGCTTTTCAAGTCGCTGGAATCGCAGATCGTGCCGTTCAACGCCGCAAGCCAAGCCAAGCAGGACATCCTGAGCAAGGACATGCACCGCTGGGCGGAGTTGCGCAACCTGCCGTTCCATTGGCCGTCGCGCTTTCCGATGATGACGGTCCGGCCGATGCGCGTGCTGGTGCAGTTGGACGGCGCGACGCAGGTGGCGCTGGCGAGCCACTTGTTCAAGCAATACTGGGCCTTCGACCAGGACATCGCCGACGCGCGCGTGCTCAAGGCCATCCTGGACAGCCAGGGCCTGGACGGCGACGCGCTGCTGGCTAGCACTGAACTGCTGGAGAACAAACAGAAGCTGGTGGATGCAACCGCCGAGGCCCAGAAGCGCGGGGCATGCGGGGCGCCGACGTTTTTCGTCGATGATCAACTGGTGTGGGGCCAGGATCGCCTGGATTTCGTGGGTCGGATGCTGGACGGCTGGCGGCCGCGCGCGGGCTAACGCGCCGCAGTCAGGCTAGCAAAGGGACGGGGCGCGGCGTGGCGTGGCGTGGAGTGCCAGCGCGCAAGCCCTGGGGTAGGCGTGCTCCAGCCTTGGCCGTGACCGTGCGGCGCCCGTCCAACAATATCTGGAATAGCATACACTTGCCGTCGTTGCGCAAGCTGGCACGCTCGGTGCACTGCCTCAGGTGAGTCGCAGTCCACTTGGAGGTGCCCCGTGCGTCAGTTGTCCATCCGAATCGCTCTTTGCGCCCTACCCTTGCTGTCGGTCGCGTGCGGCGCCACGTTCACGCCGCCCATCCGCGGCGATCTCGACTTCGCCGCCACGCGCGTCGCCCCCGGATCGCCAGAGTTGCAGGTCGGCGTCATGTCGCCCGACCGCGTATCCGGCCAACTCGGTTATCGGCACTCGGTCACGCCGCGTGACACCCTGGAAGCGTTCGTATTCGACCACAAGGCACCCGGCGAGCGCGCGGCCTTCACGATGGGCGGCGTCGGCTACCGGCGGCACTTGAGCGAGGTCGACGCGCCGGTGCAGGCCACGCTGGGCTTCGGCGCGGGCGGCGGCATCGGCGGCGACTACGAGCACGTGTGGAACGACGACAACAAGCATTACGCCGGTGCAATTGGCGGTTACCTCGACTTCGGCGTGGCATGGCGGGTCAGCCCGGTGGTCAGCTTGTACGCGGCCGGACGGGCCCAACGTTCAGTCGGAGTGCACTTCTCGGGCACATACGATGCGAACAACCCGAACACGATCCTGCCGCCGCCGACCGAGTGGGCCCAAGGTGGCGGTGGCGTGCGCGTGGATTTGCACCCGGTGTTCGTGACGCTGGACGCGGGATGGGCCGGGTATTCGAACCGGATCCGCGAGGACGACAGCTTCATGTTGGGCCTGGGGTTGGGCTGGCGGTTCGGCAACGCGCCCGGTGCAACCAAGCTGTAGGCGCTGCTGTTGCGCGCTTGCGCCACCGCCGGACAGGGGCTAGCGTACTTCTACGATGGAGGTACGCCATGACCTCCGAAGCGTCCTGCTGCGGATCTCGCTCGAACTGCTGCTAGGAGACGACCATGCAGTCGCTGCTCCGGACCGCGCCACGGCACTTGTTCTTCACGGGCAAGGGTGGCGTGGGCAAGACCTCGGTCGCGTGCGCCACGGCGCTCGGCCTGACGGAGCGGGGCAAGCGCGTGCTGTTGGTCAGCACCGATCCCGCGTCCAACCTGGCGGAAGTGCTGGGCACGCCAGTAGGTCCGGTGGCCACCCCAGTACTCGGCGCGCCAGGGCTCGACGCCGTCAATCTCGACCCGCATGCCGGGGCTGCAGCGTACCGCGAGAAGCTCGTCGGCCCCGTGCGCGGCCTGCTGCCCGACGCCGTGGTCCGCGGCATGGAGGAGCAACTGTCAGGGGCGCGCAGCGTTGAAATCGCGGCTTTCGACGCCTTCTCGCGTCTGCTGGGCGACTCCGAGGCAACGGCTCAATACGATCACGTCGTGTTCGACACCGCGCCCACCGGCCACACGCTGCGTCTGCTCGCCTTGCCGGCGGCGTGGCAGCACTTCTTGGCCGAGAGCACCGGCGGCGCTTCATGCCTGGGTCCGCTGGCCGGCCTGCAAAGCCAGCGTTCGCTGTACGAAGCGACGCAAGCAGCCATGGCGAATGGCCAATCCACGATCGTAGTGCTGGTCACCCGCCAGGATCGCAGTGCCCTGGCCGAGGTCGAACGCACGCGGCGCGAACTCGTGGACCTGGGCGTCCAACGCCTGCATCTCATCGTCAACGGCGTGTTCTATGCCTCGGACCACCAGGACCTGGTGGCCATCGCCTGGGAAGCGACCGCGCGCAAGGCCTGGACGCAAGCCGCGGCGCCGCTGCTGGCCATGTCGCGCTCGATGGTGCCGCTGCTCGGCTACGGTCTGGTCGGCCTCGCTGCACTGCGGACCTTGCTGGGCGACGGCGCCCTGACCTTGCCAGCGGCCGAACTCGATGCCGTGGAGTCTTTCCCGACCCTGGACGCGCTGTTGCCCGAGCTGGCCGCGACCGGTCACGGCGTCATCCTGACGATGGGCAAGGGCGGCGTGGGCAAGACGACGCTGGCGGCGAAAATCGCTACGGCTCTGGCGAATCAGGGCCATCAGGTTCGGCTCACGACCACGGATCCGGCTGCGCACGTCCAGGCCGCCGTGGCCCAGCCGGTGCCAGGGCTGCGCGTGGATCGCATCGACCCCGTCGCGGAAACGCAGGCCTACGCGGCCGAGGTGTTGGCGAGTTCGGGCCAGGGCCTCGACGCCGCCGGGCTGGCGCTGCTGCAAGAGGACCTGCGTTCGCCGTGTACCGAGGAAATCGCGGTGTTTCGCGCCTTTGCCCGCGCGGTGAACGAGGGCGAGGCTGGCTTCGTGGTCATCGACACCGCGCCGACCGGACACACGCTGCTGCTGTTGGACGCCACCGAGGCCTGTCACCGCGAGGTCGCACGCTCGGTCGGCGCGATTCCGGACGCGGTGCGATCGCTGCTGCCCCGGTTGCGCGATCCGGCCTTCACGCGGGTGCTCATCGTCACGCTGCCCGAGGCGACGCCCGTGCACGAAGCCGCGTTGTTGCAGGCGGATCTGCAACGCGCCGGCATCCAACCGTTCGCGTGGCTGGTCAACCAAAGCCTGCGCCCGCTTGCGGTCCGCGATCCGATCCTGGCCGCCCGGCGCCGGGGCGAAAGTCGTTGGATCGCCGAGGTGCAGGCCCGGTCCACGCGCATGGCGGTCATCGGTTGGCGCCCCGAGGGGCAGCGGTCGGACCGCGAGGCTGCGGCTACAGCCCGGCCAACAGCGCCTTGAAACGACTCAACGTGCGCGGGTCGATGCAATAGCAGACGCGCGGACCGTCCACGTCGCCTCGCACCAGCCCAGCCTCCTTGAGGATCTTCAGGTGCTGCGAGACGGTGGATTGGGCGACGGGCAACTGGTCGACGATTTCCCCGCAAATGCACGAGGTCCGGGCGGTCAAGAGGCGCAGGATCTGCACGCGCAGGGGATGCCCCAGGGCCTTCGCGAGCAAAGCCAGTTCGGCGTCGGCGGCGGGACCTGCGAGCGGCCCCTGGTCAGGCCGCTCGGGCGCGGGACCACAACAGGACGCTTGCTTTTCGACTTCGGGAACGGCCATCCGCGATTGCTCCTCTGCAGTGCGAGCGGCATGATGGCGGAACTGCTGCGGTGCGGCAACGTGATGAAGCGTGAGAGCGCCGCTGGCACTGGCTGGCACTGGCTGACACTGGCTGACACTGGAGGATCGACATGACAGACGAGACAACGCCAGGCCGGTTGCCCGGCACGTACATGGCCTTCATCGCCAAGTTTCCCGAGTTGGGTCAGGCGCATGAGCAGATCGCCAAGGCCGTCGACGTCGCCGGTCCGCTCGACCGCAAGACCTGCGAACTGATCAAGATCGGCCTGTCCGCAGGCGCCGGGCTGGAGTCGGCGGTGCGCAGCCATGTGCGCCGCGCCATGCAGGAAGGCGCCACCGAGGCCGAAATCGAACAGGCGATCCTGTTGGCCATGAATACCTTGGGCTTCCCGCGCACGGTCGCGGCCTGGTCGTGGGCGCGCCAGCAGTTCGCGCGTGGCGTTTGAACGGCCCGGGAGGAGTTCATGAGCGATCCTGACCACGCACCCCTGCAAATCAGCTACTTCGCCTCGGCACGGGACGCGGCAGGGACGGCCGGCGAAGCGCTGGCCAGTGCGCCCGGCGAGACCGTCGAGCAATTGCGCTCCAGGCTTGGCGCGTTGCATCCACGACTTGCGCCAATTCTGCGCTATGCCCGCTTCGCCGTGGCCGACGAGTTCGCCCGCGACGAGGATGCCGTGCCTGCAGGCGCCGAAGTGTTGGTCCTGCCGGCGGCGAGCGGTGGAGCGCCGCGTTGCGGGCTGTTCGAGACCGCCATCAGCCGGGGCGCGGCGGAACAGCGCGTGGCGACCGGCGGCGCGGGCGGCATCGTCACGTTCGACGGCGTGGTGCGCTGTGAGAACCTGGGCAAGGCTGTGCAGCAACTCGAGTTCACCGCCCATGCCGCTTTGGCTCTGCGAGAAATGGAGCGGATCTGTGACGAAGCGATCGCGCAATTCGGCCTGATCGATGCTTGCTGCCTGCACCGCACCGGGGTGCTGCAAGTCGGCGATGTCGCTGTGTCGATCGCGGTGGCAGCGCCGCACCGGGACGAGGCGTTCGCTGGCTGCCGGTACGTGATTGACGAACTGAAGTCGCGCGTGCCGATCTGGAAGAAGGAGACGACCGCGGATGGCAGCAGTTGGTTGGGCTCGACGCCGTAGCTATGGCGCGCGCGCAGAGGTGAAGCCTTGACCCTGGATCTCGCGCTAGCCGCATTGTTTTTCGTCGTCGCCGTGCTGTACGCGACGGTCGGTCACGGCGGCGCGTCCGGCTACATGGCGGCCATGGTCCTGCTCGGCGTCGCGCCCGCGGCGATGAAGCCCACCGCACTGGTGCTCAACCTGCTGGTCGCCGGCATCGGCACGGTGCGGTTCGCGCGGGCGGGCAGCCTGCCACTGCGCAAGCTCGCGCCATTCCTCGCCGCGTCGGTACCGGCGGCCTTCCTGGGCGGCACCCTGCATCTCGGCGCGCACGGCTACAAGCAGGTGGTCGGCCTGGTGTTGCTATGGTCGGCCGTGCAACTCGCGCGTACCTTGCGGGCCCCGACTGCCGCCGCCCCGCCGCGCCTGCACCTGACTCTACCGGTCGCGCTGGTGTGCGGCGCCGCCATCGGCCTGATTTCGGGCCTCACCGGCATCGGCGGCGGCATCCTGCTCAGTCCGTTGGTGATCCTGACCGGCTGGGCGCAACCGCGCGAGGCGTCGGGCATGGCCACGGTCTTCATCCTGGCCAACTCGGCCGCGGGCCTGGCCGGCAACCTGGCGAGCACCAGCCAACTGCCGGCCCACATGCCGATGTTCGCCGTGACCGTGATCGTGGGCGGCTGGATCGGCAGCGGCCTGGGCAGCCAGCGCTTACCGTTGCGCGCCATCCGCGGCCTGCTCGCCGTGGTCTTGGTGACCGCCGGGGTCAAGTTGCTGACCGACGGCAGTTGAGTTCGCCACGGCAACCTGCAACTCCTCCGGCGTGTTGAATCGCAACAGCCGGTGCCAATCCGCCGGGGGCTCCAGCGCCACCGTCGGCACCGTATCGAGCAACCGCTGCATGGCCCTCTGCCCGCTGGCCAACTGCGCCGCCACTTGGGCTTGCAGCGACGCGTGGTACAGCGCCAACAGCGGCTCCCAGCGCCCTTCGCGGCGAAACGCGACGATCGGGGCCTCGGGCTGAACGGCCGCCGTCAGCGTGTGCAACCACGCCACCGGCAACGTCAGGTGGTCGCACGCCGTCAGCAGGAACCATTGGCCGGCGGGCACATCCGCCAGCGCCGTCGCCAGTCCGCCCAGCGGCCCGAGCCCCGGCGTCACATCGGCGATCGTCCGCAAGCCCAGGTCCGCGTATTTCCCTGCCAGGTCGGCGACTACGGTCACGCGGTCGCACACCGGGGCCAGCAGCCGCGCCTGGATCTGCAGCACCGGCTGCCCGGCGACTTCCGCGCGCGCCTTGTCGGAGCCGAACCGCGAATTGCGCCCGCCAGCCAGGATGTAGGCGCGCAAGCCCGTCATTCCTCGGCACCGTCGGCCGGCGCGCGGTAGTCGCCGCTTTTGCCGCCGGTCTTTTCCAGCAGCCGTACGCCTTCGATGGTCATGCCCTTGTCGATGGCCTTGCCCATGTCGATGACGGTCAACGCGGCCACGGCTACGGCGGTCAGCGCCTCCATCTCGACGCCAGTGCGCGCCGTGGTGCTCGCCGTGGCGCGCAGGTGGACACAGCCGTCGCCCAGCCAGGCCTCGACGGCTACGTGATCGAGCGGCAGCGCGTGGCAAAGCGGGATCAACTCGTCGGTGCGCTTGGCCGCCAGAATGCCGGCCAGGCGCGCGACTTCCAACAGGTTGCCCTTGGCGACGGCGTTGGTTTGGATGGCGTGGGCGAGCGCCGCACTGATGCGCACCCTGCCCTCGGCCACGGCACGGCGCGCGGTCGGGGACTTGGGGCCGACATCGACCATGCAGGCGCGACCGGCTGCGTCGAGGTGGGAGAAGGGCTGGGCATCGGTCGGCATGGCGGGCCTGGGCTCGGGGTGGCGCACGTCGTCGCACGAATCGCGCCCGCGGGCAACGGTTGCAACGCGAGACACGCCAACCTGGGCTGCTCGGAGGGCGGGCTGGAAGCCCACCCCTACATCTTGAGGCGCGGGTGCTGGGAGTGGCTGCCTTGGGGCTTTGGTTGGCGCGGTGATGTAATCTATCCGTGTCATCTATCCGTGTCATCTATCCGTGTCATTTATCCTGTCATCCCGAGTGCATCCGAGGGACCTCACCCCCTCTGTATTCAGCGCAAGACGCCGAACGGCAGCAGGCCTTTCCGGCTCCGGCTCCGGCTCCGGTTCCGGCTCCGGGTTCGGGTTCGGGTTCGGGTTCGGGTTCGGGGTCGGGTGCGGGTTCCGCGGGTTGGCAACTCAAGGGCCGACTTCGCGCAGGCCCCACGGCGGTCCGGCGTTGATGAAACGGCCCGGGACGCACGTCGCCACGAACGGCGCAATGGCCCGGGTCGCGTGCTGGCCCTGCACCGTGTACACGCCTGGTGGCACGTTGGCCCAGACGATGCCGCCATCTGTGGTGGTCACGGTCAGGTTCTTGTCTGGAATCGTGACCTTGCTGAAGTAGACCGGCGGCCCCAGGTCGGGTACTGCCGACACGGTGACGTCGGCGATGCCGTGGGCGCCGTACGCGTAGAAGGCGTTGCGCTCCAAGCCGAACACGTCCTTGGTGTTGGCGGTACTGGAGATCTGGCAGCGCAGCGGGTCGGGTTCGATGTTCAGCGCGCCGGAGAACGCGTCGTAGTAGATCTGCGGCACCATCTGGAAGTTCACGTTCTTCGGGCCGATCTCGTCCGCAAACGTGTAGGTCTGCAGATGCATGGTCACGAAGTCCGGGTGCTCGACGTAGGGCGTGACGGCGGCGCCGCGCGGCACGGCCAGCGTGTAGATGCCGTCGGCGCCAGTTTTCGTCACCAGTTCAGGCGCCTCCACGATGCGGATCACCGCGCCGACCACCGGACCGCCCTCGTAGCCGAACTTGTAGGCGGTGCCGCGGATCGCGGTCGTGCCCTTGGCCCAGACGTCGATGTCGACCACCGCAGCATCGCCGGGCGCCGCGTCGATCTGGCTGGCGGAATCAAAGCCGGCGGAATCAGTGCTTGCAGAATCCGTGGTTGCGTCAGCGCCGGTCGCATTCGTCGGGGCAGGATCGGCGGGTCCGCAAGCCAAGACCAGGATCAGCGCGGCGAGGCAGGCGCAAGGATGTCGGTTCATCGCTTTGGATCCCTCCGTGCGGCGCTGGCGAGCGTGCCGGCAGCCAGGGCGGCATGGTAAGCCGTGTGCAGGCGAGCGCCAAGGTGTTCCTCGCGCCACCAAGCCTGCCTGCCAGCCTCCTGGGCCTTGAGTCGACGCCCACTCTTGCGGTTGCACCCTGCCCACCCGGCGGCTACGCTACCCACCCTGGTCTCGACCGGACTTCCCCGCCCTCCGGAGCCTGCCGTGCGCCCTGTCCTGCCGTTGGCCATGAACTGCGTCCTGCTGCCCTTGACGTTGGCTCTGCTCTCGTCCGCCTGTGGTGATCCCGTCGAGCCCACGCCCAAAGTCATCACGCCCGACGCGCAAACAGGCGCCGACTCACAAGAACTCGACGCCGAGCCCGAAGTCGCCAGCTCGGGCTGCACGGTCAGTTCGGACTGCACGGGCGCAACCGAGCAGTGCGTCGACGGCAAGTGCATCGCCCAGACCGCCTGCCAGTCGGACAAGCAGTGCCAAGAACTCGGCTGGGTGTGCGACAAGGCGGCCGGCGTCTGCGTGCAGTGCCTCGAGACCCCCGACTGCGCCGAGGGCCACACCTGCAAGGCGCACCATTGCATCCCACCGCCCAAGCCGTGCGCCTCGACCAAGGAGTGCGCCCAGGGCCTGGTGTGCGACAAGCCCGCCAATGCGTGTGTGGAATGCCTGACCGCCGCGGACTGCAACGACGGCATGGCGTGCCAGGAAAGCGTATGCGTGGCGCAGGCCTGCAAGCCCGGCACCACGACGTGCACCGACCTCGCCAAGCTGAAGACCTGCAAGGCCGACGGCAGCGGCTGGAGCGAAAGCCCCTGTGGCAACGGCTACGTGTGCGAAGCCAGCGCGGGCGCGAGCGCGTGCAAGGCCCAGGTGTGTGCGCCGGGTGAGAAGACCTGCGAGGGCAGTTCTGTCGTCACGTGCAACGCCAACGGCACCGCCATCGCCAGCACGATCCCTTGCGCCGACAAGCAGACTTGCCTGGCCGGAGCGTGTCTCGCCGCTGCTTGCAAGGTCGGCCAGGTGCAGTGCCAGAACGGCCAGGTCGCCTCGTGCAAGGCCGACGGTTCGGGCTGGGACGCCAAGGCTTGCGGCGCCAACATGGTCTGTTCCGAGGGTGCGTGCGTGCCCAAGGCGTGCGAACCGGGTCAGGCGTTTTGCATCGGCACCAAGAAGATGCAGTGCGGATCCTCGGGCGCGGACGCTGCGGAAGTGCTCGATTGCTTGGCAATTTCCAGCGTGAAGTCGATGTGCCTGGGCGGTGCTTGCGTGCCGCAGACCTGTACCCCCGGCCAGAAAACTTGCGCGGGCAACACGTTGGCGACGTGCAAGAGCGACGGCACCTACGAACAAAGCCCCTGCGACGACGGCAACGCTTGCACGACCGACAGTTGCGACGCGGCGCTGGGCTGCCAGAGCCAAGCCATCCCCGGCTGCGGCGCGGTCCAGGGCGGCTTTGCCTTGCGCGGCGGCTTCGCCTCGCTGGTGGACACGGCCAAGGGCGGCTACCGCCTCATCGAGCAGGGCTGGCTGACCGCCGGATCGTGCAAGGCCAACTTCTGCCTGCGCGGCGGCTTCCAGCCTTGAAGACCATGACTTGGCGATGAATCCGGGGCTTCCTGGGCCATCAGGCCTCGAGCGGCATGACCGGCGTGTCGGTGCCCTCGTACAGGCTGGCCAGGGGCAGCGTGAGGCCGACGCTGGTCAACTCCAGGTCCTCGCCCGCCTCGTACAGCACGTGCAGCAGGCCCGCGTCGCCCTGGCGCCGGTAGACTTCGACCTGATGCCGGTCCTGGGCGACGATGACGTACTCCTGCAGCGATGCCAGGCGGCGGTAGGCGTGGAATTTCTCACGGCGGTCGATGCCCTCGGTCGACGGCGACAGGACCTCGATGATCAGCGTCGGCTCCTCGACCTGGCGCCGCTCGTCGGCCAGGCCGGCGCCCTGCGGCGGGCAGGACACGACGACGTCGGGGTAGTAGTACGCCTTGGTCTTGGCGACATGGACCTGCACGTTTTCCATGGTGACGATGCAGGGCCGGCCGCGCAGGTGCGTGCGCAGCGCCATGTATAGGTTGCCCGCTATGACGTTGTGGCGCTGCGAGGCTCCCGACATCGCTTGGATCTGGCCATCGAAGTACTCGTGGCGAATCGGGCTGTGCAGTTCGCCGGCGAGGTAGTCCTTCTCGGAGATGCGACTGGGCTTCAAGGCTGGCATGGTGGCCTCCGCGGACCGGCGCGCAACGGGCGGGTCGTGGCCCAAGGTACGCGAAGGCGGGGGGCTGGACAAGGATGCGGGCGGGTGCGGTGCGGCGCTCACGGGTTTGACCCTACACATCCAGCCCGCTACGATACACATCGAGGAGGCCTCGCCATGCGGACCAATATCGAAGTGGACGACGAACTGATGGCATCGGCCAAGCGCAAGACCGGGCTCGCGACCAAGCGCGAGGTCGTCGACTTTGCCTTGCGCCGGCTGGTCGAGGCCGCCGACCCGGCCTTGGTGGGCATGCTCGGCCTGGCCGGCCAGGTGGAGTTCGCCGACGACTTCGATCCGAAAGCCCACTGGCCGATGCCGGAGTTCTCGGCGGACGAGCCGTGATCCTCGTCGATGCTTCGGTTTGGATCGACGTGCTGCGCGACCGCACCGGCCGGCGCGGCGCGACCCTACGCCGGGAAGTAGCTGATGATTCGCTGATTTTCTCGCGCTGGACCCAGTTCGAACTCTTGGCCGGCGCGCGCGACGAGGCCGACTGGCTCAAGTTGCACGCCGAACTCGGCCACAAGCCCTATGCCGAACCGACCGCCGCCCTGTGGCGCGACTCGGCGCGCATCGCGTTCGACCTGCGCCGCCGTGGCCTGACCGTGCGCAGCGCGGCTGACCTGTGCCTCGCGCAGACGGCTCTGGACCACGATGCGCTGGTGCTGCACCGCGACACCGACTTCGAGGTGATCGCTCAGGTCCGACCGTTGCGGCAGCGCTACCTGCAGTGGGAGGATGGCGGGCGGTGAGTGGGCGAGGCGGCGCTATCAGAATCAGAAGGATGATTGCCTGTGCCCGATCCCGAACCCGGCCCCGAACCCGGACCCGAACCCGAACCCGGAGCCGTTGTCGAGGGGCGAGAAGCGGATAGCTTCGATTCCTCGACAACGGG
>CAYHHL010000035.1:0-15700 GCA_964356325.1 uncultured Enterobacteriaceae bacterium
GAGCCCGAACCCGAGACTGACGCTGGCGCGTGGGAGGGCCGTGGGGACCCGAACCCGACACGCTCAAAACAACTCGCCGCCGTCACGCCGCTCGCCCATCTTCTCCAGCGCCCGGTAGATCTTCTCTTGGATCTGGCGGTTGATCTTGGGCCAGGCCAGCATGTAACGCGCGAATTGCACTGGCGTCAGCACCTTGCGCACCGCGGTCATCCGCTCTTCTTCCAGTCGGTTGAACTTGCCGCGCAGGCCCAGCAACTGCTCGGTCAGCCTGCCGACCGCGGCTTGATCCGGCGCCGGGTTCTGCAACTGCTTGACCAGGTCGCGCCGCGCCGTCCGCGCCTGTTCGTGCAACTGCATCACAGGATCGCCGTACTTCTCTGAAATTTCCTGAAGTTTCGTGGCCGTCGGCGCATCTGGCTTCAGCACGTCGGCCAGCTTCTGGGCCCGCATCGCGCGGATGTTCTCGCGCAGCTTGTTGCGAATCTGCTGGGCATTCTGCTGCGGCGTCAGCGCCGGCTTGCGTTCGGCCGCCTTGGCATCCTTGGGATCCGCTGGCTTGCCTGGACCAGGCTGCACCCGGCTGGGTACCACGGCTGGCTGAGCCCGCGGCGCTACCGGAATCGGCGTCGGCGCAGGCACTTGCGCGTGCGCAGTCCACACCGCCGTCGTACCGAGCAGCGCCAGCGCCCAAGGTTTCATCCACTCACGCATCATCTCCACCGTCCTCACTTCCGCACTGGAGACCTACACACCATTGCCCAGTTCGGAGTCGACCAGCTCGAGTTCGTTGTCGTCCAGATCATCCAAGGTTTCCAACGGATCGCCTTCGCTCGTGCCCAGGTCCTCGTCGATTTGCAGCGCGGGCACTTCGAACCAATTCGCCGTCCGTTCCGCCACCTTCACAGCCTGGGCTTCGTGGGTCGAACCGTGCGGCACCGGCGCGATCATCAGCAGCACCGCCGCCGCCGCCGCGAGCGCACCGCCCGCCACGGCCGAGACCTGCCAGAAGCGCCGCCGTCGCATCGTCACGATGTGGGACACTTGCGTCCAGGAATCGTCCGTTGCGTCGTGGCGCAGCGGTGCTTCCCCGGTGCGCGTGGCCGAGTCGATGTCCGCCGCCAGCGTGCGCCAGAACGTGTCGTCGTGGTGCGGAATCGCTGCTTCAGTGCGATCGAAGCTCAGGGCAGGAGCCGCCCGCAAGGCCGATAGAACTACACGAAAGTCCGCGACTTCCATCGTGCATGCCGGACACAGCGCCAGGTGCCGATCGAACCGTTGCGCGTCGGCGCCGCTCAACCCGCCGTCCGCGTAGACCGCCAGCAGGTCGGCCAGCGCGGCACAATCCTCCTTCGGCATCGCGCCTTGCCCTGCTGCATCCGATCGATTCGCCATGACCTGCTCCTTCGCGACCCGGTGCGCCCGGTGCCCGCTGACGGCCCGCGGCCGCCGTTCGCCCTACTGTCGTTCCTGACCATCCACACTCAGCAGCGTACGCAGCCGCTTGATCGCATGGTGGAAATTCGCCTTCGCCGCGTCCTCGCTGCATTCCGCCACGTCGGCGACTTCCCGGAAGGTCAGGCCTTCCTGCACGCGCAACTCGACGACCAGGCGCTGCTTCGGTGGCAACTGCCCGACAGCTTTCAGTAATTGCTGCGACACCTCGGCTTCTACCAGCCGTTCCGCGGTGGCCGATTCGACCGGCAGCGACTCGGGCTCGATATCGGACGACTGCCAGCGACCGCGATCACGCACGTGGTTGAGCGCCAGATTCACGGCGATCCGGTAAAGCCACGTCCGCACCGACGCATCACCGCGAAAGTTAGACGCATTCTGCCAGGCCCGTACGAACGTCGCCTGGGTCAGGTCCTTGGCGTCCTCGTCGTTGCGCACGTAGCGCCACACCAGGTAGTACACCTGCCGCTGGTGGCGCTGCACGAGTTCGCCGAACGCCTGCCGATCGCCCGACCGGAAGCGTTCCAGCAGCCGTGTTTCATCGGCGGCGACTTGCGGTGGCGTGGGCGTGGTCATCGCGCGGCACACCTCATGCCGGTCCTGCGCGTCCAGCGTTCCGATCGGTCGGAGCAGTTCCAGCCAGGTCCGAAGCGCCGGCACGGTCGGCACGGCGGCAAGCGGCAACGTGACAGCAAGCGCGACGGGACGCAACGGCGCGCGAACAGGCGCGAGCCTGCCCTGCCAATATCGCTGAGTCGCAGGCCAGCCCGCAAGCGGGTCTGACGACGGCGCCACGGGCTGGACATGTCGAAAGACGGCTTCCATGGGGCTCCACTCCTGCGATTTGGACCCGCGGCCGGCCAAAAAGGAAAAGCCCTGACCTCGGAATCGGCCGGTCCGGAAATCGCCGGTCCAGCACCAGGAAAAAACTTGTCTTTGCCGAGGCCATCCGCTACCTACGCGGCCGCCTAGGAGGACCTCCGATGCTTGCCCGCCACGCCGATCCCGATCCGCCGTCCACGACGCTGCCCGCCGACGCCATGATCGGCGGCGTGCCTTTACCCTTTGTCTACGCAGTGTTCCTGCTGTCCGGATTCGCCGCGCTCATCTACCAGGTCGTCTGGCAGCGCAGCCTGTTCTCCATCTACGGCGTCAACATCGAGTCCGTGACCGTGGTGGTCTCGGCCTTCCTGCTCGGCCTGGGCCTGGGCAGTTTCGCGGGTGGCAAGTTGTCCGAACGCCCCGGAACGCCACTGCTTGCCTGGTTCGGCGCTATCGAAGTGTGCATCGGTTTGTACGGCGCCGCCTCGCTTCAGCTCTTCCACTACGTCGGCACGGCCACCGCGGGTCTGGGCGCCGGCGTCACCTTCGCTTCCACCTTTGCACTGGTGCTGTTGCCCACCGCGTTCATGGGCAGCACGCTGCCGCTGCTCGTCGCCCACGCCGTCACGCGGGAACACAACGTCGGCCGCTCCGTCGGCATGCTTTACTTCACCAATACGCTCGGTTCCGCGGTCGCCTCGTTCGCCACCGCCGCCTTCCTGCTCGCCAAGCTCGGCCAGATCCGCACCGTCTGGTTTGCCGCAGCCTGCAACATCGTCGCGGGCGCTTCCGTGCTCATTTGGTGGATGCGCACGCGGAGGTCGCGATGAACTTTACCCTGGCCCTGGTCGCGGTGGCTCTCGGCGGATTTCTGGCATTGTCCTGTGAAATCTTGTGGTTTCGCGTGTACTCGTTCATCACCGGTGCAACGGCCTCCGGTTTCGGCGTGCTGCTGGGCGCCTACCTGCTCGGACTCGCGCTCGGTTCCTTGTGGGTGCGCCAGGTCTGCGACGATCAAGCAGTGCTCGATCCGAGGAAGCGCCGCCTGCCCGCCGTTCTCACGATTTTGGCCAATGCCGCGGCGTTCTTGCTGATTCCTGTGGTCGCCTGGCAGGTGCGCTACACCAACTACGTGTGGACGCTGCCCCTGGTCGCCCTGGTCGCGGCGCTGCTCGGTGCCTTGCTCCCGCTCATCAGCCACTTCGGCATTGCTCCAGACGCGCGCGCCGGGGCTCGGCTTTCGCAACTCTACCTGGCCAATATCGTAGGCTCTGCGCTGGGTTCGCTGCTGACCGGCTTCGTGCTGCTGGATCACCTCTCGCTGCGAGGCGCGTCGGTCCTGCTCGCGGTTCTCGGCACCGGGCTTGCCGTTCTGCTCCTGGTCGGTCAGCCCATGCCCGCCAGGCTGCGCAATCCGTGGTTGGTGGCCTCGCTCCTGGTCGGCCTCGGGGCGCCCGCGCTGGCCGGCCCCTTGTACGACGGCGTCTACGAGTCCCTGCAATTCAAGGGTAAGTACGCGGGCGAGCGCTTTGCCCACGTCATCGAAACCCGCTCGGGCGTCATCACCGTCACCCAAGACGGCGTCATCTTCGGCGGCGGCATGTACGACGGCGTGTTCTCCACCAGCCTGGTGAACGACCGCAACCGCCTGATCCGAGGCTACGCCTTGCCCGCGCTGCATCCCAACCCGCGGCAGGTGCTGATGATCGGCCTGGCGTCTGGTTCCTTCGCGCAGGTTCTCGCCCACGCGCCGGGGGTGGAGAAGCTGACGATCATCGAGATCAACCCTGGCTACCTCGAGCTGATCCGCCGTTTCCCCATGGTCAAGAGCATGTTGACCAACCCCAGGGTCGAGATCGTCATCGACGACGGCAGGCGCTGGTTGGTCTCGCACCCGGATCGCAAGTTCGACGCGGTGGTGCAGAACACGACGTGGCACTGGCGCGCGCAGATGACCAGCCTGTTGTCCATGGAATACCTGCAGTTGGTGCGTGCCCATCTCCTGCCGGGCGGGCTGTTCCTGTACAACACGACCGACGCCGTGCATGCGCAGAAGGCCGCCTGCCAGACGTTTGCCCACGGCCTGCGCTACCAGAACTTCATGGCGGTGCGCGATGTTCCTGTGCAATTCGACGCGGCGCGCTGGCGGCAGACGCTGACGGACTGGCGCGTGGATGGCAACCCGGTGTTCGATCTGGCGCAACCGGGCGATCAGAAACGCTTCGAGGAGGTGTTGCACGACGCCGATCCGAGCGCCGTCGGCGGGGTCGAGGCGCGCGTGGAGCTGTGTTCGAGCATCCTGGCGCGCTCCCAGCACGATCCGGCGCTCACCGACGACAACATGGTGGTCGAATTCGCCCGCCATTGGTGGCAGCAGCCCTGAGCCTGAACGCCCAAGACGCAGGATGGACAGGGTAATCTGCGGTCAGTTCGGACGGCGCGGCAACTTCATGTGCGCGGCCCGGCGCTCGCGGTGGCTGGCGCGCTTTTCGGCGTGGCGGTGCTCGGCTTCCTCGACCGTGTGGGATTCACCCAGCATATGGTCTTTCTTCGCCATTTCCGATAGCGCCTTGTAGAACGTGTGCAGCTGGCGCAGTTCGGACTCGCTCAAGTCCTCGACATTGACCAGGCGGTTGCTCGCGCCGTGCATCGCCGCCACGAGTTCGTTCAGCTTGACGTGAACAGCGAGAGCGTCCTTGTTCTGCGCCCTTTGGATCAGGAACACCATCAGGAAGGTCGCGACTGTCGTGCCGGTGTTGATGACCAGCTGCCAGGTGTCCGAAAAGCCGAACAGCGGCCCGGTCAGCGCCCAGATCAGCACGACGCCCAGCGCCAGGACGAACGCCAGCGTGCTGCCGGTCCAGTTCGTCATGTTGCGGGCGAAACGTTCCAGCAGCGACGGTCCGTGCGGGCTGTCCATGGCCGATCAAGCCTCCCAAGGTAGGTAGATCTTTCGTTCCGCCTGGAATTCCTGTTGCGCCGTCGCGTAGTCCGAAGGCCGACCGATGTCCAGCCAGCGACCGCGACTCCAGTCGAACGTGCCGACGGGATCCCCCGCCGCCAACATCGCCAGCACCAACTGGTCAAAGCCGAACGGCTGGTCTGGTTCGAAGTATTGCAGAACCCGGCGGTTCATCGCGTACACGCCCATGCTGACGAGGAAGTCGTAGCGCGGCTTCTCCACGAACGCCGAGACCACGCCCGCCGCGTCGGTTTGCAGCACGCCCAAGTCGACGTTGACCTGCCGCGGGTAGGTCGCCACCGTCAGCGTGTGCTCCGTGGCTTCGTGGGCCCGCAGCAAGGCGCCGAAGTCGATGTCGGACAGCACGTCGCCGTTCAGGACCAGGAAGTTGTCGGGCAGGCGGTCGGCCACGAGCCACAGCGGACCGACGGTGCCGAGCGGCGTTTCCTCCCGCTGGTACTGCAGTTCCAGGCCGTAGCGGCTGCCGTCGCCCAGCACCGCCTGGATCAGGTGGCCCAGGTAGCCGATCGAGACGATCACCCGCTCGATGCCGTAGTACGCCAACTGCCGCAGCAGAATTTCCGCAATCGATTCGCGATCGATCGGCACCAGGGGCTTGGGGATGATCGCGGTCAGCGGGGCCAGGCGCGAACCGAGACCGCCGGCCAGCATGATCGCCGTGCGCGGCAGGACCTTTGGCTGTTCGGGGGCCATCTAGCCGACCTCCGTGGCGAAGATACCCGAACCCAGTCCCTTGCTTCGACGTTGCGCCGCGACCGCACCGGCCAGCGACCGCGCCACGTAGTCCAGGTCCGAGTCCGACAACGCCGGGTACAGCGGCAACGTCAGCAGCCTGGGCCACAACGCCTCGGTCAGGCCCAGGCCCTCGGCGCGCACCTGCTCGCAATCACGGTGATAGGTGAACGTGTGCACCGGCGGGTAGTGCACCGACGTCTGCACTCCGGCCTGCTTCATCGCGTCCTGCACGAACGTCCGTTCGACCCCGGGCGGCAGCAACACGGGCATGATGTGATGCGCGGTGCGCCCTTGCGGCAGGCGATCGGCGAACGGCACGACCAGCCCGGAAACCATCGGCAGGCGCTGCAGATAGCCCGCCACCACGTCGGCGCGGCGCCGGTTGTTCTCGGCCAGCCGACTGAGCTGGGACACGCCCAACGCCGCGCGCAACTCATCGATTCGATAGTTGAAGCCGAGTGCCACCACGTCGTAGCTGTAAGCGTGGCCGCGGTGCCGTTCCAGGGTCAGAGTCGTCATGCCGTGCGAGCGCAACAGCCGCAGCTTGTCGGCCAGCGCCGCGTCGCGGGTGACGACCATGCCGCCCTCGCCGGTGGCCATGTTCTTGTTGCTGAAAAACGAGAAACAGCCGACGTCGCCGATGGTTCCGAGCGCCTGACAACGCCCCGAGACATCGATCCAGGCGTCGCCCAACGGCCCGTGCGCGTTGTCCTCGACCATCGCGATGCCGCGGTGCTGGCACTCGGCCTTCAGGCGCACCAGATCGCACGGCTGCCCCGCGTAGTGCACCGGCACCACCGCGCGCGTGCGCGGCGTGAACTTGCGGATGACGTCATCCACCGAGATCGTCAGGTCTTCTTCGCTCGTCACGTCGGCCAGCACCACCGTCGCGCCGGTGTAGAGCACCGCGTTGGCCGTCGCCACGAACGTGAGACTGGGCAGGATCACCTCGTCGCCCGGACCGATGCCCAGCGCGGCAAAGGCCATGTGCAGCCCGACCGTGCAGTTGGACACCGCGAAACAGTGCGGCGGCTGGTCTGGATCCAGCGCCAGACCAAAGGCTTCTTCGAACTGTTGGGTGCGCGGACCCATCGTCAGCCAGTTCGACTCCATCGCGGCCAGCACGGCGGCGTGGTCGTCCGGATGCAGCTTCAGGTCGGAAAGCGAGATCTTCCACATGTCGGTTTTCTCCACATCGCGTGCGGGGTTCTTCCACACTTTCGCTCAGACGGCGTAGTGCCCCGGACGGTAGCGATCCAGATGGCGCTCGAGCCACGCCGCGGTCTGCCGCAGCCCCTCGTCCAGAGTGACCGATGGCGCGTAGCCGAACAAAGCTTGGGCCTTGCGGGTGTCCGCCTGCAGTAGCAGCACTTCGCTCGCATCGGGACGCAACCTGGCGGATTCGTGCTCGATCGGCACGCGCCGGCCGGTCACTTCGAAGCAGCGCTCGACCAGCGCACCGATCGAAATCGTCTTGCCGGAGCCGATGTTGACTACCTCGCCGATCGCCTCGTCGCAGTCGGCGATGCCCAGGAAGCCCTGCACCGTGTCGGCCACGAAGTTCAGATCCCGGCGCGGCTCCAAGCTGCCGAGCTTGAGCGACGTCGCCCCCGACAACAGCTGGGTCAGGACTGTGGGCAGGATGGCGCGCGCCGACTGCCGCGGACCGTAGGTGTTGAACGGCCGCAACGTCGCGACCGGCAACTGGAACGAGCGATGGTAGGCGACAGCCATCTGGTCCGCGGCAATCTTGCTCGCCGAGTAGGGCGACTGGCCGACCAACGGATGCTTCTCGTCAATCGGCGTGTACTGCGCGGTGCCGTAGGTCTCCGAGGTCGAGGTGTGCACCACCCGCCGCACGCCATGCTTCAAGCTGGCCTGCAACACGTTGAGCGTGCCCAGGACATTGGTCGCGACGTAGTGCTGCGGCGCCACGTAGCTGTAGGGAATGCCAATCAAGGCGGCGAGGTGAAAGACCGTGTCGCAGCCCTGGACCGCCGCGTCGGTCGCGAACGGATCCTCCACGGTGCTGGCGACGACCTCGATGGCGTCGCGCACGGCCGGCTCTAGTTCATCCAAAAAACCTCGCCGTCCCGAAGAGTTGTATCGAGTCAGCACCCGCACTTCGGCGCCCGCGCGCACCAGCGTTTCGGCCAGATGGCTGCCGATGAAGCCCGCCGCACCGGTGACCAGGACCTGCCGTGATTGCCAACTCGACGCCATGGCTCACCTTCCCACTTTCGTTGGCCGCGACCCGCGCGTCACGTCGGCCATGACCTGCGCCAGCCTGGCGGTAGCCGCCTCCGAACTGAGGTCGTGCAGATCGCGATCCACCGTGCGCTGGCGACCTTGCGCCAGTTCACGCTGCACGAAGTCGGCCATTTCCTGAACCTCGCGGTGACCGAACTGCTCGCCCGCGCCGTGCTGGCTCAGGATCTGCGCCGACTCCGGATTGTCCGAAATCGCCAGCATCGGCCGGCGCGCGCCCAGGTAGTCATAGAACTTGCTTGCGATTCTTTGATCCGCGTCAGGTTCCGCGATCATGACCAGCAGGTCGGCCGCGTGCAGGATGGCGCCGATCTCATGGTACGGCAAGGGCTTGTCTTGTCGGAACAGTTCGGCCACGCCCAGTGTCGCCGCCATCGCCAGCGCGTCGGTGCCGAACGCGCCGGTGCTCACGACCTGCAGCGCATCGCGGGGCACGCCACGCCGCACCAGCTCAGCCACAACCAGAACCAGCGGATCCGCCACGCGAAATCGGCTGAACTGGCCGAGGTGCAACAGCGTGTAGCGATCGAAGCCAGGATGCGTGCCGTGCGCCACCAACTCCGCGTCGAAGTGGTTGCGCAGGACCGAGAAGCGCTCCTTGGGCAAGTCCGGGTAGTGCAACAAGTAGTCGCGCAGGCTGAGATCGGTGTTGATCAGGATGTGATCGGCCGCCTCGAAGCACACCCGCTCGAGCTTGTCCTCCAGCCACCGCCACGGCAACGGCCGGCGCGGCCTGCGCAACTTGCAAGGCGCCCAGATATCGCGGAAATCCTGGATGAGCGGCAGGCCCGTTTCGCGTTTGAGCCGAGCGCCGACCAGACTGGCCGCGAACGGATCCGCGTTGACCAGGATCGCCTCGATGCCAGGGTAATCTTTGAGGACCTGGCGAGCCGCGGCCAGGGCGTGCAGCATGTCCGGACTGTGCTCGCCCAACGGCAGCAGTTCGGGGTTGTTCAACCACTTCGGCAGCATGCGCTCGTGCCACTTCGGCTGCGCTTTCGGACGCTTGCCCTGCGCCGCGATCTCCGCCATGCGCGCGTAGGTCGGCCGTGCCCGCCGGCTGTAGTCGCGCACCACCACGACCTCGGGCGGCAACATGGCTTCCAGGTTGGGATCCATCGCGTCGGTAGGCCACAGATCGCACAGCACGATCGGCTGCCAACCCGCGTGGGGCAGATGGCGCGCGAACTTCAGCGGCCGCAAGGCGCCAACCTGGGTCTGCGGCGGGAAGTACGGCGTGATGTAGAGGAATTGGCGCATGGTCCGTTCAGGGCGATGAGGTAGGGGGCGCGGCACGGCAGGGTAACGCAAACGAGCCTAAGCCGCGAGGCGCTGCAGGTCGTCCAGCCACGGCTGCACCATCCGACCGAGCAGCGTGCGCCGGCCCGGACCGGTCAGCCACTGCGCGTCCAGTGCGCCAACCCGCCGTTTCAGCACGGAATCGTACAGATGCGCGACGAACGCGTGCGGATGCGGCACGTAGCCCAGCTTCGCCTTCGGATCGTCGCGGACGTAGGCCGTGCACACTTCGGGCGCCAGCGGATAGAAGGCGTGCGGCGGGTGCAGCGCGAATTCAGCGCTCGGGTGGTTGCCCGTCACCTGTTCGAGCAGGCGAGGGCCCAATTCATACAGGGTCAAGGCCTTGTGCAGATCCAGGCGCGCCGCGGTCTCGAGCAGCTGACAGATCGTCGGGTGCCCCGGTTCCGCGCCCAGCACCGCGTTGTTGCACGCAAGGTCATAGAACCGTTCGACATGACTGAACGCCCGGCCGGGATCCGGCAGCCGGCTGATCGCCTCGCGCACGCCGAGCAGCACGCCTGCCTTCGCCCAGCGCAACGCGTGCATGCCGTGCACGAGATCCGCAGGCAGGGCCACGCGTTCCAGCCCGGCAAAGCCCGCGTCGCCGAGCAGCGGCCGCAAGTCGCGCAACGTGATCGCGTCGGCATCCAGGTACACGCCGCCGTGTTGCCACAGTACGCGCAGCCGCCAGAGGTCAGCGCGCGCCGCCGGCTTGTGCAGGAGTCGGTCGAGTTGATCGAGGCGGGCGCGCAGGGTCGCGTCGGGCGCCGAAGCCGGGCCCGGATCCAGGGCACGAATCGCAAAGCCGGGCCGGGTCAGCAGATCCTGCACGAGCGGATCGGCCTGAAACGCCCCGACGTCGCCGTGCAGCACGATCGATTCGAACTGCGCGCGATCCAAGGCAGAACGCGCCGCCAGCCAACCGATGGGCGACAGCGGCCCGCCCAGCCACACGAGGTGACCCAGCGCCGGGATGGCCATGGGTCAATTCACCGGCGCCGGATCGACGTCGCCGCGTTGCGCAGTCTGGGCCGCGCGCGCCGCCTGCACCGCCGCCTCGACGTCGAAGGGCGCGCCTTGGCTCACGTGGTTGGCGAGATCGGCCAGCGCGGCTTCGAGCGGGCGGGTCTGGTCCGGCCCGGAAGTGGGCGCTTCGTCGAGGCGAAAACCCTTGGGCGTCTGATAGGTGTGCGCCCCGCGGAAGGACGCGATGCCACACGCGGCGACGTGCTTCCACGCCCACGGCCACAAGTGGTCCTTGGTCATGCCGATCGCATCGCGCGGATCGTGGGCGTTGCGACGCTTGGGCGGATTGTGCCGCAAGTGCTCCTGCGCGGATTCGTAGGCATTTTCGTACGCAAGATAGATGACTTCCGGGGCGACGCGCTGCCTGGCCCGCACCGCCGCGCGCTCGCCCATGATCTGGCGCTGGGCCACGTCGGTCAGCAACTTCACCGTCGCCGCGCCCAGGTTTTGCACGATGTGCTTGTTGTTCGGCACCAGCAGGCCGTCCTCGCCGTGGCGCACCTGGAACGCGACGCCCATCTTGTCGTCCACCGCCACGACCGGCACGCCGCACCACAGCGCTTCGGAGATGACCTGCCCGTACGTCTCGCTGGTCGAAGCGTAGGCGAACACGTCGGCGTGGCCGTACCAGTCGCGCAGGTCCTTGTGCGCCTTCTCCCCGGCGAAATGGCAGCGCGATTCGATGCCCAGCTTGCGAGCCTGCGCCATCAGGACGCCGTGCTCCATGCCGTCGCCGATCAGGGTCAGGGACGCCAGGGGGCAGGCCGGCAGCACGTGCTCGGCGAACATCTCCAGAATCTTGTCCAGATCCTTCTCGCGGGCATGGCGGCCGACCACGATGACCCGACCGCCGCGGCCGAACTGAGGCTGGAACGGGTCCGGGCCCAGCGGGCGATCGAAGTTGCGCACGTCGATGGGCCGCGGAATCACGTGCAAGGGCACGGTCAAGCCCTTGTCCTTCCAGTAGTCCGCCAGACCCTGGCATTGCACGATCAGACCGTCGCCGCCGTTGTAGGCCACCGCGAACTTGCGCTCGAGCCAGTCCGAAAGGCTGGTCCACTTCTCGCGAATTGCGCTGATTTCAAACAGTTGGTTGGGTAGCATGTGTTGCGCGAACGCCGGCAGGTAGATGGTGTTGGTGGCGAGAGACGGAATCGCATGCAATTCGCGCATCAACGCCGGCCAGTGCATGACCAGGCTGTTGGCGTGCGAATGGATGACATCGAAACCGGGCGCTTGCAGCACGGCCTTGGGCGGCCAGGGCAGGGGCATGCGCACGCCGGGATGGGCGGCGAAGTTCATCGACGCGAACAGCAGGGACCCCGGCAGCGGCGCCGGCTCGTCCTTGCCGGGACGCGGACCGACGATGGTGACGCGATGGCCGCGCTGTTCGAGGTAGCGCTTGAGCGCCTGGGTCGCGAGCGCCGGGCCGTTGGCGAAAGTCACGACAGGGTAATCCGTCAAGATGCCGATGTGCATAGGGCCTCCTCGTAGGAAACGGGGCGATGGGTGACGAGCCAGCGGCGCACGGTGCGGCCGATGCTGTCGACGAGAGCGGGATTGCGGTAATCGTTGGGGTGCACGGCGAGCCGCAGTGTCGATTCGCCTGTGATGACAGAGGAAAAGGGCAGGGCGCGACCGGCGATCTGGGCGAATAGCAGCGACCCGAGGCGGCGCGGCAAGGAACGCGAGGCCCAGGTCAGCACCGGCGCCAGGATGGTGCGATCGTGCTGCAAGTCATGGATCCGCATCTGGTCCTCGCACCAGGCCAGACCGGAGTCGCGCACCGCTCGCCGCACTTCCACATTCTGCAGCCAGGCCGGCGCCACGAAGCCGCGCGGACGGATTCCCAGCGTTCGTTCGAGCACTTCCAGCCCGTCGGCCAACCGACGCCGGGCCTCGGTGTAGTCCAGCGCGTGGAATTCGCCCTCACCGGCCGTCAGCAGGGCCGCCGCGATCTTACCTTTGGCATCGGCAGGTTGCGAATCGGCCAGATGGTAGAAGCCGTGCAATTGGATCTCGTCGCGCGGGCCCAGCACGGCGCGCAATCGGGCACAGAACGCGGTGGCGTGGTCGAGGTGCGCGCGGTGGTGAAAGTCGGGGACCACGAGCAGGTTCAACGCTTGCACACCGAGGCCACGCAGGTGCTCGATCGCCGTAAAGACGCGCGCTTCGTGGGCCGGCGTGACGTCGTGGAGGCTGACGAGCGCTTGTGGCTGCATGGCAGTTGCGACGGGCATGGCAATCCGGGCGGAAGATCGCATCGAACGAGGACGACACGCAACGCTGGCATCAAGCAGGAATCGTGCCAACCAACCAACGAACTGCGCGAGCCGGCCGGGGCGCGCGTCGGCTCGAAACAGCGCATGCGAGTGGAGTAGCGGCACTCCAACCTCAGCTTGTCAGGGGCAAGGCTACTCCAGTTCGAGGTGGGGCGCATCCGCTGATTCGTCGCGCGGACTGGCGGGCCCGACTCCGGCAGAGAAATGCGTACCGTACGTGCAGAAGTCCGTTGCCGCTCGCCGCCCTGAAGCCTATCCTACCGCGGCAATCGCCGGATCAGCCTCCGTGCCTGCGCCAACTCCATGCCCAAGCCCACTTCTGCTCCCTGGCGCCTGCGCGCGTTGACGCCACTTGCCGTGGGCCACGTCGTCGCCGTGGTGTGGCTCGCGCTCGGCCTGACCGTGCTGACGGTGGCGTGCAAGGTCCACGAAGCGCAGCAGATCGACGCCCACGTCGGCGCCTTGCACCTGGCGATTCTCACTGCCGCCGATGTGACCGCCGGGTTGCTCGGCCTCGCTCTGGTCCTCGCCCTGCTACAGCTGTGCCGCGACACGTGGCGCCAGAATATCCTGGTCATCGTGCGTATCTTTGCGGTTCTGCTGGGGATTGCCACCATCTTCGACGACGCTTTCTTCACGGCGAGCGGCACGCGCATGGACGGCACCATCTTGCGCTATGGCGTGCTGCACGTGTTCGATCTGCGCGGGGTCGTGTCGAGCGCGATGCCGGACTTCGTGTTTCCGGCAGTTTCGGGCCTTTCGCTGGCCGTGTTGCTGCCCGCGGGCTTGCGCTATCTGCCGCCCGTTCGCGACCGTTGGCTGTGGCTGCAAAGGCCCTGGTCCTGGCGGCGCCCGTCGGTCATCGCGGGCACCGTGGCGTGGCTCGGTCTGGTCGGCGTCGCGACCGGTCTGGCTGAAGCCAAGTTGCCGCCCTCGCTGATGACTTTGCGTTCGGGAGTGTATGCCCAGCTCGCGTCCGGGCTCATGACCAATCCGCCCGCGCCTCCGCGACTGCCGCCGTTCCGAGCGCCAGTCGTGCAGCCGGGCCCCGCGGCCAAGCGCTTGAACGTAGTGCTGATCGTGCTCGAGTCGACGCGCGCCCGCTCGGTGACCTCGTACCAGCCGGCGTTGCCGACCATGCCGTTCCTGGCCGAGATGGCCGCGCAGGGAACGCTGGTTCGTAATGCCTTCACGACGTTGCCGCACACGACCAAGAGCATCGTGCCCATTCACTGCGGCATGTGGCCCAAGTTCGACCTCGCCAACGTCGAAGCGCTGCCCGACGGGATGCCGACGGATTGCCTGCCCGCGTTGCTACGGCGCCAAGGTTGGGCCACCGCCATGCTGCAGTCCGTCGACGAGAGCTATGAGGCCGGCGAGAAGTACCCGCGCAACTTCGGCTTTGCCCATTTCGCCGGACCCGAGCACATGAAGACCGAGGGCTTCGATCGCTGCAGCTATTTCGGCTACGAGGACGACGTGCTCGTGCAACCGGCACTGGACTGGGTAGACCAGCAGAAGTCGCCGTTCTTGCTGACACTTCTGACCGTCACGCCGCACCATCGCTACACCGTGCCCAAGGGCTTCGCCACCATCGAGTTCCACACCGGCAATGCCGATCACGACAAGTACCTGAACGACCTTCGCTACATGGACCGCTTCTTGAGCAAGGTGGTCGACGGCTTCCGCCAGCGCAACCTCATGGATCGGACCGTGTTCGTGGTGCTGGGCGATCACGGCGAATCGTTCGGCGAGCACGGCCGGTGGGGGCACGACAACACGATTTACGAGGAAGGCATCCAGATTCCGCTGGTGCTGTTCGGCGCCGACGTGCCCAAGGGCCGCGTGGTCGAGGGCCTGCGCCAGAACATCGACGTCATGCCTACCATCTTGGATCTGCTGGGCATGCCGATGGAACCGGGCGATCTGCCGGGGCGCAGCGTGCTGTCGACGCCGGGCCACGATCGGCTGGTGTTCTCCTGCAAGGATCGGCACCAGTGCATGGCGATGCGGCACGGCGACCGCAAGTACATCTTCTACTTCGGCAAACGGCCGACAGAGGTGTTCGACATCGCGCGCGATCCGGACGAACTGCACGACCTCGCGCTGACCGTGGCGCCAACCGAAGTCCAGACTGCCGAAGCGGAAATCCAGGCGTGGAAGGCCAAGGTCGACGGTTGGTACGCGGCCCACTCCGATCACCTGGTGCAACGCTTCGTGTCCGCGTCGCCGCAAGCCGACAGCGTGGCGCAACCTGGCGATCTGGGACCGGATCTGGCGTTGCGGGGCTTCGATGTGCAGCCGCGTCGGGCGCTGCCGGGCGATCTCGTCGAAGTGACCGTGGACGTGGCGGTTGTGCGCAAGCCGGACGATAGCCTGTTCGCCAGTTCGCCGGCGCCCGAAGTGGCCATCACCGGGCCGGGCGGCGTGCGCTGGGACACCAGCCATCCGCTGATCGCAGGCAAGTTGGCACTGCGGGACTGGCCGGTGGACCGCGTGGTGCGCGACAGGTTTCTCGTGCAAGTGCCATGGGATGCCCAACCCGGCAGCTACACGGCCTCGGTCGTGCGCGGTGACCGCAAGGTCGGACTCGTCACGGTCGAGATCGGCCGATGACGGCCTTTATCAGACTGCTCGATCGCCGGAACTTCGAGACGGAATGCCTCGTTCTGGCTGCAGTACCGCGTCTGGCCTTGGCGCTGCTGCCTTCGCCCGAGCCGCTCAGCGACGCCGCGTGGTACTGGCAGGCGGCGGTCCACCTCGCGCACGGCCATGGTTATGTCGCGAACGGCGCGCCGACGGCGTACTTTCCGGTCGGCTACCCGGCGGCGCT
>CAYHHL010000035.1:15800-36524 GCA_964356325.1 uncultured Enterobacteriaceae bacterium
CCGAGCCTGAGTCGCGCTCGCTTGATAGTGGGCGGCCTGTTGACCGGCGCGGCCTGCCTGGTCAAGCCCCAGGCCGTGTTCGTGCCCGCCATCGCCTTGCTGGCCGACGTTCCACTGCGTTCCTTCAAGTGGCGGCCGTGGCTGGTGAAACTGACCGTGGTCTTCGGTCTGGCGGCGTGCGTGGTGCTGCCGTGGACCGCGCGCAACGTGCGCCAGTTCGGCCATGTGATCGCGGTCTCGACCAACGGCGGCGGCAACCTCTGGATCGGCAACAACCCTGACGCCAACGGACGTTACGTCGACTCGCCGGCAGTGGTGCAGACCCTGCAGCAAGGCGCCGACGAGTTCGAGCGCGATCGCCATGCAGGGCAGGCGGCGCAGACCTGGCTGGTGCGGCATCCGGCGCAGGCGCTGGCGCTGTTGCCCAGGAAACTCTTGAACTTCTACGTGCCCGACCGCCTCGCCGCCGACCTGATCCTCAAGGGGCAGCCCGCGCTGCAGACCGGTACGCCAGCCCGGCTGTGGCAGGGCCTGACGATCCTGGCCTGGTTGACCGATCTGCTTTGCTTGCTGGTGGTTCCGCTCGGCATCGCGCTGTGGTGGCGTTCCGGGCGGCGCTGGGTTCCACGCGTCGGGGTGCTGTTCGTCGCCGGGCTGCACGGCCTGCATCTGGTGTTCTTCGGGGCGTCGCGTTTCCACTTTCCGATGGTGCCGTGGGTCCTGCTGTACGGCGCCGCGGTGTGGCTGCAACACCTCGAACGCAAGCGACTTCATGCCGCGACCGATCAGCGCAGCCAGGCCGGCGCGATCCGATCGGCGGCGTAGAGATCGCCCAGCCAGCGCGCCATCCAGGTCAGATCCTCCGCCAGCTGTTTCGCCGCGATCGGGTCGCTCAAAGGCTTGAGTTCACGGGGATCCGCCAGCCGGTCGAACAGCTGCCAACTCTCTGGATCCAAGGGGCGATCGTCCTTGACCAGCAACCTCCACTTGCCGCGCTCGATCGCCCACTCGGCGCCCGTCACCGTCAGCGATTCCCCTTGCCCAGGCCGCACCAGGGACCGACCCATCCACGCGCCGGAGCCGTCCAGGCCGAGCAGGTCCAGAATCGTCGGCGCCAGGTCCATGTGGCTCGCCGGCGTCTGCTCCACTTGACCGCGCTTGGCCCGCAACGCCGGGTGATCGCCCAGGAAGACGATGGGCACGCCGGTCGCTTCGACGTGGGCGGTCTGGTACAGCTGGAACGCGCCGTGTTCGCCCAGCGGATAGCCGTGATCCCCGGTGATGACGACGATCGTGTGTTCGAACCACGGCTGTTTCGCCAGTTCAGTCAGCAGCTTGGCCATTGCCGCATCCGTGTAGCCCATGGTGTCGCGCATGCACTCGGCAATCGTGTCGCCGCCCGTCTTGGCCACGCCGGCCACGCGCGGAAACGGAAAGTGGTTGGTCCGCGTCATGGCCATCACGAAAAACGGCTTGCCTTGCGCGGTCTTGGCGAGGTCGTGGGCGAACCAGTCGGCCATGTGCTCGAACAGCGGGGCATCCTCCTCGCGGCTGCGGTGGTAATCCGTCGCGTCGTACCAGTGGCGCAGCCAGGCGCGCTGGTTGTCCCAGCTCGGGTCGCCGGCCGAAAAGAAGCGTGTGTAATAGCCCTGTTGCCGCAGCTTTTCGGGCAGGCTCGGCAGCGTGTCGGCGGTGAACTGGGTGGCGACCGTGCAGTGCGGGCAAGGCGGCAGGCTCGTGTGGATCGCCATGAAGCTGGCTATCGTCGGCAAACCGTTGGCCACCGCGCGACCTTGCGCAAGTCCCTGCGTCGCCAGGCGATCGAGATGCGGGGTCCAGGTCTGCCCGCCGGTCACGTGGCCGACGCTGAGCGAGCGATGCGATTCCAAGGCCAACAGCAGGACATTCCAAGGCCTGGCATCCACGCCGGAACAGTCCTGGTCGACGCCATCGCCGGGCAGGTCGTTCGCGCCGGGATGGACGTCGGGCCGCAAATCGTCGCAGTCCTGGGCCAGGGTCGAGCCGTCACGATCGCTGTCCGCTGTACAATCCAAGGCTTGCGGTCCAGCCAGGTGGCCGGCTGCGATGGCCACGCACGCGGCGTGCGGCGTCAGGTGCACCAGGGGATGCGTCGGCAACACGAAAACAGAAGGATTACCAAGCTCTTGTCGCTGCCAACGCGCGCGGTGGGCGGCCTGCGCCTGGGCCACCTCGGCGGGCGTGAGGTCGTGGTGATCAGCACGCGCCCACTCGTCGCGCAGCAAGGTCAACGGCGGCAGCAGGCGCCATTCGCGGGCGACGCCCGGCCACAGCACGGTCGTGAACAGCCAGCCGGCCAGGATCGCCAGGGCAAAGGCAATCGTGCTCCTGGGCAGCCGGGCCCGACCGACTTGCAAGCGCACGAGCGGCCTGCGCAATACGTGGATCTGCAGCCACGCCAGCCCTGGGATCGCCGTGACCAGCAGCGCGACGTTGACGTAAGGCCCGCCCGCGTCATGGGCAAGCAGCCGCGGCAGTTCCGAGATCGCTGCGCCGTTGCCGTAGGTGCGAACCATCTGGATCGACAGGTGGTTGCCACCGAAGCGCATCGACTCTTCATCGACCAGCGCCAACAACGTCGCCGCGACGCATTCGAAGATCAGCAGCCCGCCGGCCAGCCGCACGGGCAGCAACCGACCCCCGCCTGCCAGCAGCACGAGCAGCGGCAGGAGGGCAAGCCAGCCTGCCTGTTGCAGATCGAGCCCTACAGCGTGGAACAGGTACCAGTCGACCTTGCCGACCAGGGGCTGACCGAACGGATCGGGGCGCGCCAACCACACGAAACGCAAGGTCGTACTGACGGCAAGGTACAGCCACAGCAGGATCGTCAGGCGCTGCAGACCGGTCAGCAGGCGCTCGGGCAAGCGCAGGTCGTCGTCTTGTGGGGGCGGGTGTTCTGGCACAGCGGCGTCAGCTTGGCACCGGTCGAGAAGGTGGGCAATCGCGCGGCGGACTCCTGTGGACGCCCCGAGGTCGATCGCGCATAGTCCCGCCCCCGCGGGTTCCCGCGTTCCCGGCTGCTGCCCATGACCCAGAAAGCCTCCAAGTTCGACCATTACGCCCGGCAGTATGCGGTGTGGACCGGTCAGCGTCCTTTCGCGACGTTGGCGGTCATGTTCTTGGTCGTCGGGCTGTGCGGCTGGTACGGCGCTGGCATCCGCATCCGCTCGAACATGGAGGACCTTTTCCCGGACAGCACGCCGGCAGTGAAGGCGGCGCGGGAAGCACGCGAGACGTTGAAGTCCACGAGCCAGATGGTGATCGTGTTCGGCAGCCCGGATCGCGCGGCCAACCGCAAGCTGGCGACGGCATTTTGCGACAAGGCAGAGAAGTGGCCCGACGTCGCCTCGGTCGAATGCCGGCGCGACATCGACTTCTTCCGCAACAACGCGGCCTTGTTCCTCGCGCGCAAGGAACTGGACGACATCGAGGCGGACGTTCGCGACGCCATCAAACGCGCCACCGAAAAGGACTTGCTGGACGACGAGTTGACCGCGGGGCTGGAGGAGGCCGTGCAGCAGGCCCCGATCGCCGCCGCCGCGACCCTGGGCACCGACGATCCGCTGGCCCAGGCTGGACAGGTGGTCCTCGGTGGCGCGCCCCCCGAGCCGCCTGACTCGCAACCGCCCGCAACGCCACATAAACGCTTCAAGCTGCCGACCGACGAGGACCTGCAGGCGCGCTTCAAGACCGACGACATCCGTGAATGGGCGGAGAGTCCGGACGGCACCATCTTGGGCATCAAGATCTATCCGACGATTTCGCCGTCGCAGGTCGACGACAGCGCCAGGTTCGTGGCCAAGGTCAACAAGCAACTAGCCGATCTTGCGCCGCTTTCCTACAACCCAAAGATGACGATCGCGACCTCGGGCGACTACTCGGAAGTGACCGAGGAGATCGACAACATCAAGAAGGGCCTCGTTTGGACCTCGGTCATCGCGCTGTTCTTCATCGCCCTGATTCAGGTCGCGCACTTCCGCCGCTTCCGTTCTTTGGTGCTCATGTCGGTGCCCCTGCTCGCCGGCACCGCGCTGACCATGGCGTTCTCGCGCTTCACGATCGGCTACCTGAACATGATCACGGCGTTCATCTTCTCGATGCTGTTCGGCATGGGCAACGACTTCAACGTCTACACGCTCAGTCGCTACCTCGAGGAACGCGCGTCCGGCAAGGATCCGCTGGAAGCCATCGCCAACATGATGTCCGGGCTGTGGGGCGCGCTCGGCCAGGCTGCAGCCACCACTTCGGTCGCGTTCTTCGCCTTGGTCGTCCTGGAGTTCCGCGGTTTCTCGCAGTTCGGCCTCATCGCCGGCGTCGGCGTTTTCGTCTCGCTGGTCGCGACGTTGGCCCTGTTCCCGCCGCTGGTCATGGCCATGCACCGCATCGTCCCGGATCGCAAGGTCTCGGTGCGCCAGGCCGAGGGCCAGCGCTGGCTCGGCTGGTTCGCCAATCCCCGGGTCGCGCGCATCACCCTGATTGGCTTTGCCCTCATCACCTTGGGGGCGATCTTCGCCGCGCGCGACATCGGCTTCGAGACCAACCTGCGCAAGTTGCGGACGCCGCCCAGCAAGGCGACGCAGACCACTTCGCAAAGTGCCGCCCGCCAACTCGAGATCGACTACCGCGACAAGGCCGAGGCGCGCGCCAGTTCGCCGATCCTGGTGGTGACCGACAACATCGACGACGCCAAGACCGTCCACCGCCAGCTGGACACCGATCGGCACAAACTATCGCGGGTCAAGCACTTCGTCTCGATCCACACGTTCGTGCCGACCGAACAGCCGGCCAAGATGTTGGTCATCGAGCGGATTCGCGGCCTCATCGATGCGAAGTACGCAGTGCTGGAAGGCGAGGACCAGAAGGAGGCGGATCGCGCCCTCGAGCTCCTGCAGGCCAAGCCTTATGGTCCCGAGGGGTTGCCGGCGTTCGTGCGCGAGCGGTTCCGCGATCGCAAGGAGCAGCTAGGGCGTTTCGTACTGGTCTACGCCAACGGCAATCTCGCCGACGCCCGTTCCGTGCAGGAAGTCATCGATCAGGTGGGCGTATTCAAGGTCGGCAAGCGGCTGTACCACTCGACGGCGTCGTTCTTCATCCTGGCCGAAGCGGACGCGATCGTGCGGAAAGAAGGCCCGATCGCGGTGTTGTTGGCGACGCTGGCAGTGGCGATCGTGGTGCTGTGGTACTTCCGCAGTTGGTGGCTGCTGCTGTACTCGTTCGTGCCCCTGACGATGTCGTTCGTCGTGTTCCTGGGCGTGGCCAAGGGACTCGGGCTCGAACTGAACCTCTTTTCGATCACGACCTTGCCCGGCGTGGTCGGCATCGCGATCGATGGCGTGACGCACATCCTGCACCGATGGTGGGACGAAGGCGAAAGGGCCGACTTGCGCCTGATCCTGCAGCAAATCGGCGGCGCGGCCTGGGTGGCGCTGCTGACGACCATCACGGGTTTCGCGGCCTTGCTGTTCCAGGACAACCCGGGCCTGCAAAGCATCGCGTGGTGGGCCACGGTCGGGTTGCTGGTCAGTTGCCTGGTCTCCAACGTCTTGACCGGCGCGATTCTCACAGTGTTTCCGCCGCGCCGCCGTCCCGGTCGCACGGGCTAGCCCATGAACGTCACCGAACTGACCGCCCTGGTTCGCCTTCTCGCCGACCGCGGCACCGGCTTGCACGCGACTTCGGTGCTGACTCAGGATGCTGCCCGGCTGCACGTTCTCGATTCGCGAGGCGATCTTCCGACGGTCGTCCTGCTGCATGGCTTCTGCGCGCGCCTGGGCCAGATGCTGGGCGTGGCGCGCGCGCTGCAAGATAGCCATCGGGTGGTGCTTTTCGACGCCCGCGGCCACGGTCGCTCCTCGCCATTTCGCGATCGGCCGACCCTGGCGCGCCTGGCCGACGATCTCGCCGAAGTCATCGACTGGACCGGCGCGGCGGCTGTGGACGTGTGCGGGCTGTCGATGGGCGCGCAGACGCTGTTCGAACTGGTGCGCCGCAAAGGCACCGGGCGGTTGCGCCGCGTCGTGCTCATCGACCAAGGGCCGCGCCTGCTGCCGGACGAGGGCTGGGACCACGGCCTGTTCGGTGGCATGTCGCCGGTCGAAGTACGCGAGTTTCTGAGCGATCTACAGCACAGGCCGCGCCGACTGGGCCTGGCCTGGCTGCGCGGCATCTGGCGCAGTCGCGAGCCGCTGGCCGCCCGCCTGTTCGTGACGCCGGGCCTGCTGGCGGGACTGCCCGGCGTGCCCGCCAAGACGCTGCAACTGGCCGCGGACATGATCGGCCAGGACTGGCGCGACGTGGTCCCGGGCATCGATCGCCCGGTGCTGCTGTGCTACGGCGGCCAGTCGATGTACCCGGACGCTGGCCGCTGGATGCACGCCAACCTGCCGGGCGCACAGCTGGAGTGGTTCGCGGACAGTGGCCATGGGCTGTCGTACCAGGAGCCGGAGCGGCTGGCGCGGGCGGTGCGGGCGTTTTTGGGGTGATGCCTGAGCCGGGAGCCGGAGCCGGAGCCGGAGCCGGAACCGGAGCCGGAACCGGAACCGGAACCGGAGCCGGAGCCGGAACCGGAGCCGCACCCGAACCCGAACCCGAACCCGAACCCGACCCCGCCCCCGACCCCGCCCCCAACCTCGGGCGCCCAGACCCCACGGATTCCATCGCCCCCTGCAGAACCACCGCGGACTGTGCTACTCTCGCCATTCGCGGTCCGGCCGGGCCGGCTGCCAGGAGAGTCCATGACCCCCGCCAGCTCCTCCAGCCGCCTTGCGCTGGTCGCAGCCCTGCTCCTCGGCCTCGGTGCCTGCAGCAGCGAAGTGCCCGTCGCTAGTCCCGGCGGCAATCGCGCCGACATCGCGTTCGGCTCCAGCAAGTTCGACATCTCGCCCGCGTTCGACGCCGGTCTGCCCGATTCCGGACTGTCGGACGGCGAACTCGAGGATGGCGTCGTCCAGGACCCGCTCGACGTCGTCGGCGTGCCCGGCGAGTACGGCCAGCCCTGCGTCGAAAATAGCGATTGTGCCAGCCAGTTTTGCATCTCCGGACCCGCCGGGAAGGTGTGCACCAAGACCTGCGTCGTCACCTGCGAGGACGGTTGGGCGTGTACCCAGGTGGTCAGCGGCAACGACACCGTGTTCATCTGCAAGCCCAGGTTCATGAACCTGTGCGATCCTTGCCAGTTGACCTCGGACTGCAACGACGTCGGCAGCATCGACAACTTGTGCGTGACCCATGGCGCGCTCGGCAACTTCTGCGGCGCCGCGTGCAACCCCACGAAAAGCGACTGCCCCAGCGCGTACGAATGCGAGGCGACGACCAATCCGGACACCGGCAAGGCCGTCTACCAGTGCGTGCCCAAGTCGGGCCAGTGCTCATGCAGCCCGACTGCGATTGCCGGCAAGCTTGCGACCGTTTGCAACCATAAGAACGTGTTCGGCAAGTGTGAGGGCAACCGCACCTGTACGCCCGACGGCCTGTCGGATTGCGACGCACCCGTGCCCGCCGAGGAGGACTGCAACGGCCTGGACGACAACTGCGACGGCGCGACCGACGAGGGCATCGAGGGCGCCAAGTGCACGAACAAGAACGAGTTCGGCTCGTGTCCGGGCGTCGCGACCGGTTGCGCGGAAGGCAAGCCCATCTGTGACGCCAAAAAGCCTGCGATGGAGACCTGCAACGGTTTGGACGACGACTGCAGCGGCGAGACCGACGACAACTTGTGCCAGGACGGCAACCCGTGCACCAAGGATTCGTGCAACGGCGAGGACTGCAAGCACGACCAGGACGCGTTGGGCCTGAAGTGCGACGACGGCAACGCTTGCACGCAGGAAGACCAATGCGCGGCAGGCACTTGCGTCGGCGGCGGCCTGAAGGTGTGCGACGACAACAACGCTTGCACCGACGACAGTTGCGATCCGGGCAAGGGTTGCGTGCACGGCTCGAGCGCCGCCGGCACCGCCTGCGACGACGACGGCAAGCCATGCACCGCGGATACCTGCAACGGCAAAGGCACTTGCACCCATCCCGCGCTGGACAGCAGCAAGGCCTGCCCGGACGACGGCGACGCCTGCACGGCGGATTTGTGCGACGGTGGTGGCACTTGCACCCACAGCGCGGTCAACGTGTGCAGCATCGGCGGCGCGTGCGTCCAGCCCGGCACCGTGAACCCCGCCGATCCGTGCCAGGTGTGCAACCCGTTGCAAAGCAAGGTGCAATGGTCGCCGCAAAACGGCCTGGTTTGCGATGACGGCGACGCCTGCACGGTGGCCGACAAGTGCTCAGCCGGCACGTGCAAGGGCAAGGCTATGGATTGCTCGGCAAAAGACGGCGCGTGCGCGACCGGGCAGTGCCAGAACGGCGGCTGCGTGGCGATGCCCAAGCCGGGCGTGTGCAATGACGGCGACCTGTGTACCCAGAATGACGCCTGCGTCGACGGTGTGTGCAAGGGAATCGACAAGGACTGCAGTTACTTGAGCGACAAGTGCACGATTGGCAGTTGTCAGAACGGCCAGTGCGGGCAAAAGGCCAAGCTCGGCGGTTGCGACGACGGCGATCCTTGCACGGTGGGCGATTCCTGCGCGGGCGGTGGCTGCAAGGGAACCCCCATGGATTGCAGCGGCTTGGACGGCAATTGCAGCAAGGGTATGTGCGCGGGCGGGCAATGCGTCGGCAAGGCCATCAATTCCGGAATGTTCTGCGACGACGGCAATGGCTGCACCAGCAACGACAGCTGCCAGAACGGCCAGTGCGCAGGCTCTCCCAAGTCATGCAGCTACCTCGACAATCAGTGTCAGCAAGGCGTTTGCCAGGGCGGCAACTGCTTCGCCCAGTCGTCGAGCGGCGGCTGCAGCGACGGCAACTCGTGCACGGTCAACGACGCCTGCAACGGCGGCCAGTGCAAGGGCGCGGCGATGAATTGCAGTCAGTACAACACGGCTTGCGGCACTTCGTCTTGTTCGGGCGGGACGTGCACCAAGCCGGTCGGCGGCGGTTGCTCACCCGGTCAGACGGAATCGCAGTCCCAGGGCTGCGGCAACTGCGGCTCCCAAATCCGCGTGCGCAGTTGCACCAGCGGCTGCACTTGGGGCGCATGGAACAGCTGGGGAACATGCACGAGTCAGGGCGCCTGCGCGGCCGGATCGTCGCAGACCCAGGCGTGCGGCAATTGCGGGAGCCAATCGCGTTCGTGCAACAGTAGTTGCCAATGGAACGGCTGGGGTGGTTGCGGCGGCCAGGGCGTCTGCTCGTGGAACAGCGGCACGAACTACAAGTGTTGCGGCTACCACAAGTGGCAGTTCTGCTCGCAGTCGTGCACCTGGTTCCCCTGCGCTGGCGAAACGAAAGCTCCATGGGCGTGCTACTGATGCCGAGAGCGGGCAGCGTGGCGTTGGCGATCCTGGGCGTGGCGGTGGTGGTGACCGCGGCGTGGGGCGTGCCGATCCTTCTGCGTCGTCAACATGAAACCGAGGCGATCCGGCAGCTTGCGCGACTGGCCCGGGCGGCTTCGAGCTACTACGTGAAGCCGCGCGCCGATGAGACGGGAGGGCGCATGCTCTGCCAGTTTCCCCAGGGCGAGATTCGCACCACGGTGGCAATGAGCTGCTGTGACAAGACGGTGAACGACGGTCAGGACCGCTGTGATCCCGCGAAGATCGAGTGGAACCGCTCCCTGTGGAACGTCCTGCACTTCCAAGTGAACGAGGCGCAGCCCTACGTGTTCGAGTTCGCGGCGCACGGCAAGCTCGGCGACGCGAGGTTCACGGTCTCGGCGTACGGCGACCTGGACTGCGACGGCGAGTACTCGACCTTCCGCTTCGTCGGCCAGGGCGATGCCCGTTCGACGCCGACGGATTGTATGCTGGGCGTGGCGCCGCGGTTCGAGTCCGTGCTGCCTGACGAGTAGTGGTCGTCGTTGCGGACGAACAGAGGACCGGCATGACCCTCGAATGGTTGACGAAACGCTGTATCCTCGGGCTGTTCGCCGTGACCGCGCTGTCGGTGGCACGCCCCGCGCACGCCCAGCAGGAAAGCGCCCCGTTGCTGCAGGCGGTGCTGCTGGCAGACTCGGCGGTCGACCTGCACTATGCGAGGAATTACAAGGCGGCGGCGGCGCGGTTGCGCAGTGCGTCGGTCCTGCTGGACAGCGCCCAGGAAAGCCCGCAGAGGGACGCCCTGCGCGAAGAGGTGCGCTACAACCTTGCGTGCGCATTGGCCCAAGCCGGTGACGTGGGCCCGGGTGTCGCGGCGCTCGAGCAGGCAGTCGCGGCCGGCTTCACCGATCGGCTGCACATCCTGGGCGATCGGGACCTTGCGCCGTTGCACAAGAATCCGCGTTTCCAAGCGTTGTTGAAGGCCCTGGCGCGGATGGCGGAACTGGTGGCGGAGCTGGAGCGCGAGCAGACCCGACTGGCAGCGGCCGGCGTCCTGGCGGTGCGTTCGGAGACACCGGTGGACGCGGATCTGCCACGCATTGGCGGGGGACGCTTGCGGCTCAAGGACTTGCGCGGCAAGGTGGTGCTCGTCGACGTCTGGGCCACCTGGTGCGCGCCATGCCTGGTCGCCTTGCCGAGGCTGCAGGAATTGTCGAGGAAACGTGGCGCCCAGGTCGCGGTCGTCGGTCTTGCCTTCGAGCGCGGCCAGAGCGCTGTCGAGGCTCAGGAGCGCGTCCAGGCCGTGATCGACGCCGCGCACCTGACCTATCCGAATGCGATCGTCGGCGCCGGGTGGCTGGAACGGCTGGGCGCGGAGGGCCTGCCGACCGTGGCGCTCCTGGACCGGCAAGGGCGATTGCGCTGGACCGGTGCGGGGATGCCTGACGAGGCGGTGCTGGATGCGCTGATCGATCGGTTGCTGGCCGAGGACCCGGAACCGGCGAGGAAGCCTTGAACTTCAAAGTCATTGCAGGAATCGCCCTCGGCGCGCTCGGAGCCGGGGCTGGCTGTGGCGCGGCGCAAAACGTCGGCTCGTCGCCCGCGGCCAGCGTCAACGCCTGTCCGGCCCGCACCCTGGCGCTGGACGCCGAGGCGTGCGCCGCGCTGCCGGCCCGTGGCGCGAGTGCAGA
Organism: uncultured Enterobacteriaceae bacterium; assembly: GCA_964356325.1. Lineage (GTDB taxonomy): Bacteria > Myxococcota_A > UBA9042 > UBA9042 > UBA9042 > CAYHHL01. The sequence continues at coordinate 26,896 of CAYHHL010000035.1, forward strand.
AACGCCTTTGGAATGGGGCTCTACGGAGGGCCTCGCACTGTGGGCGGGCCGTCTGCGCTGCCAGAACGGCGCGGTGCCGTTCCGACGCAAGGTGGGCGAAGGCGGTCGGGCTCCGGCAAGCCAGTCGCCGCCCAGCCAGACCGCGACCGAGCCGGAACTGCTCGAGTTGTGGGAGGTCAGTTGCCCGAATCAGCAGCCGATGCGCCTTTACCTGAATCCGCATCGCTGTGGTTCGCCCTGTCCGCCGCCAGGCCTCGCGGTGACCGGGCTGCATGTCGAGGCCGCCCTGCAAGCGGCGCACGCGGCCCTGCAGCAGGATCGCACCCAGGACGCCTTTGCCTGGGCGAAGTTGGCGGCGCATCAGGCTGTGCCCGATCAGGTGGTGCAGTCCACGCTCGGCCACGCGGCTCTATTGGCGCATGCCTGGCCCGACGCCGCCGCGGCGTTCGAAGCGGTGCTGGCGATGGACACGGCGGACCCGACCGCGCGCATGGGTCTGGCCTTGTCGCGCGTGCAGAACCTGCCTGCGGACAAGGGCTTGCGTGTCGAGTCGGTGCCGTCGGCGCCAGTTTCGGCACTGCCAGACCAGCGCCACCTGCGCGTGCGGGCGAGCGACGCAGCCCTGCTCGACGAGTTGGGCGCCCTGACCGGAACGCCGGCGATCGAGCCAGGCGACCTCGATTCTGCCCAAGGTTCTGCGATTGTAGCACGACTGGACTGCGTGCGTGCGGGTGGCGACTGGCTGCGGCACAGCCTCGGCCAGCCTCTGAGCGGGTCGGCGACGCTGGGTTGGGAGATGCTGCGCGACGTGGTGACTTCGGGCGAAACGCGCTTGCAGACGTGGGTCCGGATCGAACAGTCGCAGGGCGCGCTGAACGACGTGCAAAGGTGCCGCGGTCCGCAGGGTTTCGCCCGGGCGCTGCTGGCCGATCCGGCGGCGGCGTGGCGCGGGGTCGAAGCAGATTTGCCCGTGCACGAGGCGGCGCTGCCTGAAGCGTGGGCGCTCGAACGCGTCCGCAGCGAAGTGACCGTGCCGTTGCTGCTGGCGGCGACGATGGCGTTGGTCGGTGCGGAGATGCAGAACCCGGAACTGACGGCGGATCAAGCGGTCGTGCTCGTGGACGAGCCGTGGCAGGCCGCGTGGTACGAGACGGTCAGCCTGGCGCGGATACTGAGGGTGGCGCGCCTGGACGCCGATCCCGAGAAGCGCCGTCTGGCCGCGCAGTTTCTCGGGCAGGTGTTGGTCGCAGCGGACACGGCGGTGCAAGCCCTCGCGACCGCGTCAGGTCCGCTCGATGGCGCGGTGGCCAGATCCCCGGCGCTGTTCCGCGCGGCGCAGGTCGTGCGCGAGACCGACGCGTGGTTGCGGCGAGCCCTGGGCATGCCCGAACCGCCGCGGTTGCCGACGCCGGCGCCCGACGCACGACCCGATCCGAATGCCTTTCGGCGGTCGCTGGTTCCGCTCAAGGACGCGCAGCCCAAGCTACGGCCGCCGTCGCGCCCCAAGAAGTAGCCTCAGACCAGGCGGACTCAGACGCGCGTCGCCGGGCCGGCGTCCTTGCTGCCGGGGTAGCCGCTGATGCGGTCGGTGACCATGGAGCTCGGCGCGTCGACATGGGCGCCCTCGTGGACCCCGACGCCCAAGCGATCCACCAGTTCGCCGCCGAGCCAGCCGGTGACCGAGCCCACTGCAAGACCGCAGAGTTCAAGGACCATCGCGGTCGTGGGCGGTGCATGACCGGCCGTGTCCCAGCGCAGGGCCGCGGCGACGCCGAACAGCAGGACGACCACGACGTTGCCCAGGCCATGCAAGGTGCCGACGCGCTTGGCTCGCGTGCGCGAGGGGATGCTGAGCCAGTCGACGAGGCCGAATACCGCGGCGATCAGACCGGTTGCCACGCCGGCGACGATGTTCCAGAACGACGTGGCGGTCCAGGTATTGCCGCCGCTGACGGTGTCGATGAGGTCGAACAACACAGCCATGACCAGCAGCCCCAGCGGCAGCACGATCAGCATCTGGTGGACCGGGTGACCGAACAGCTTGGCACGGCTTTGCATGGAAACCTCCTGTTTCGCTGCGGCGCGGCGAGGCGACGTGACTTCTACAGACAAGCACTGCCGCTGGACCGGGTCAAAATGTTGCGGTGAATCCGTTGTTGAGTCAGGTAGGTGCGGTAGGATGGCCATCGAGGCTGCATCAGGGCAACGGCGCTCATCAGGAATTTCATGAACATCCGTATCGGCATCGTCACAGTGAGCGATCGCGCCAGCCAGGGTCTGTACGAAGATCTCGGCGGCCCGGCGATTCGTCAGTATTTCGAGGAAGTCCTTGATTGCGCATGGGAAGCCGTGGCGCGCGTCATCCCCGACGAGCAAGCGCTGATCGAAGCGACGCTGCGCGACCTGTGCGACGTGGAGCGCTGTTGCCTCGTGGTGACGACGGGCGGCACGGGACCGGCGCCTCGCGACGTGACTCCAGAGGCGACGCGCGCGGTGATCGACAAGGAACTCGAGGGCTTCGGTGAACGAATGCGGCAGGTCTCGCTGCTCAAGGTGCCGACCGCGATCCTCAGCCGGCAGACGGCCGGGGTGCGCGGCCGCAGCCTGGTGGTCAACCTGCCCGGCAAGCCCAAAGCGATTGCGGAATGCCTGGATGCGGTGATGCCCGCGGTGCCGTACTGCATCGACCTGATCGAGGGACCGTTCCTGACGTGCAAACCCGAACGCGTGCAGGTATTTCGACCGAGGAGCTAGCATCGGACCGACGGAACTTCTCTCTCGCAACCAGGACTTCTCGCCATGCAAACCCTCGGCCTGCGCCATGCTGCTCTGCAAGTCCGCGATGCCCAGCGGGCCAAGGCTTTCTACGTGCAAGTGCTGAAGATGCAAGTTGAATGGGAGCCAGACCCGCAAAACGTCTACCTGACCTCGGATGGGCTGGACAACCTGGCCGTGCACGAGTCAGCGGAGATCCCGGATGGCCCACAACGGCTGGATCACATTGGTTTTGCTGTGCCGACCAGCGAGGACGTCGACGCCTGGTTCGCGCACGTGCAGGCGGCAGGCGCCAAGATCCTGCGGCCGGTGAAGGCGCATCGGGACGGCGCGCGATCGTTCTATTTCGCCGATCCGGACGGAACCGTGGTGCAGATGATCCACCACCCGCCGATCTCGGCCCGCGCGGCTCGCAACCCATAGCCGTGTTCAGAATCTACTGGGCGGTCGCGCCGTACTCGAACGCCAGCTCGGTTACGGTCCCTTGCCCCGGCGACTTCGGCCAGAAACAGATCCGCCGCATTCCGACCTGGCCCACCGGCATTGGTTGGGGCAGATTCCACTGGCAGCATCGGTCTTTGCACTGCGGATCGCCCGGGGTGAGCAAAGGCAGGCCGCGCGCCTCCGGGTGGGTGAGATCGAAGCGGATCGCGATCTTGGCCGCCGGGGCCATGCCGACCAACGGCCGCCGGGTTTCCGCGCGCGCGCCGATGTTCTGGCAGGTGGGACACGACCGCACCAGATCGAAGGCTTGCACCGAATCGATGTTGCCGACCAGGGTCGCGAGATCGGTCGTCTGCAGTGCTTTCGCGACCTTGCGCGCCCAGATCGGGTAGGGCAGCGGCGCTGCGGGCACGTCGCGGAGTAGATCACGGCCCGCCGAGGTCTCGCGCAGGTGGGCAAAGTCCGGCGACTTCACCACGGACTGCAGCAATTCCACGCATGTACCGCACGCCTTGAGCTGCTTTCGCGCCGGTTCCAAAAGTTGCACGGCGACTGAACTCCGACCGCCTCGCACGAAGGCCCGGGCCAACTGCAACCTCGCGTCGGTGTTGGCCGGATCGGTCGCCAGCGCTTCGGTCAGCAGCGGAATCGCCTTGCGCAGATCGCCTTGGTCGAGCACCGCCATGCCCTCGCCGACCAAAGCCGCCGCCCGTTGCGCCACGCCGACGGCGGGACGTTCCATCTGGAATGACGGCAGGGACTTGGGCACTGCCAGCGTCGCGGCGGGATCGTCCAGGGCAGGGCGACAAGCCACCGCCAGAAGGCCCAGCAAGCAGACCAGGGCGAAGGGATGGACCGGAACGACCATGCGGACCTCGGCGTGCAAACCGTGCGGGTGCAGGCTGTAACGCAGCGCGCGCCGGTGGGCAAGGGGCGCACGGGAAACGAGCGGGAAACGGCGGTGCGCCTTGTCACCTCAGGTGCGCGGCAGTACAGTCCCCGCCCCCGCGCATACTGCCGCAGGAGCTGTCATGACCGAAGTTCTCGACCCGACCGTGCCCGCTGACTCGACCTCCGATGCCGGGCGCGGCAGCCAGGAAATCAGCGCGGAAATCACTGACGAAATCTCTGCCGAGATCACCGCCGATGCTGGCGCCGTGAAGGGCGAAGCGGCCGCGGACGCCGAAGATGGCAAGAAGGACGACCAGGACGCCATCGACGCGCTGGGTGAACTGCCGGCCAAGATGTTCGCCCGCGTGTGCCGTCGCATTCCGTTGCGCACCTTCCTGGCCGAACTCGAACGCCTGGATCGTTCGGTGTTCTTCCGCTACTTCAAGGGCTACCGGCCCTCGAAGATCGACGCCGGCCACTTGGAAAAGGTCCTGCGCCGCGAGATCTTCGACAACAAGAACGGCCTGCTCGCCCAGCTCGTGATCTACAACTGGGACGAGGCGGAGTGGCGGCTCTACGGCGCGCTGCAGAAGGAAGTGAAGAAGATCAATGAGGATGTCGAGGCAATCGAAGCCATCGAGGACGCCCAGGCGGATCCGATCATGGACATGCTGGAGACCGACTTCGACAAGCGCGACGTGTTCATCGCGGTCGTGATCAACGGCGTGCGTGTCTCGAAGGCATACCGGACCCAGCGTTTCGGCGCACTGTAGGACGAAATCCCGCGGTCAGGGCAGCACCACGCTGAAGGTGGTGCCTTTGCCCACGCGACTCGAAAGCTCCAGCCGCCCGCCCATCTGCGCGACCAGCCCCTGCACGATCGAAAGCCCGAGTCCGACGCCGCCCATGCGCCGGCTGCGGCCCTTGTCCACCCGATAGAAGCGTTCGAAGACACGGTGTTGGTCCGCGTCCGAGATGCCGATGCCGGAGTCGAGCACCGACAGTCGCACACCGCCGTCCCGTTCCGCGCGCGCCCGGACCTCGACGCGCCCACCGCCCGGGGGCGTGTATTTGATGGCGTTTTGCACCAGGTTGCCGACGATGATCTCGATCGCGCCCCGATCCGCCCAGGCGCGCAACGCCGGCTCCACCGCAAGGTGCACCGAAAGCCCCGCCTGCACAGCCACTTCCGCCTGCTGCTCGACGACGCCGGCCAAGACCACTGGCAAGTCCAACGACTCCGGGTTCAAGTGCCACGTTTGCGCATCGAGCCGATTGAGATCGAGCAGTTGGCTGAGCAGGGTGGAAAGTCGCTGGGCGTGGCGATAGATCGTGGCGTGGAACTTCCGCAGTACGCTCACGTCTTTCGGCGGCGCATCCACCAGCGTCTCGGCATAGCCCAACAGCGCGGTGGCCGGCGTGCGCAACTCATGGCTAGCATTGGCGATGAAGTCGCGCAGCATCCGCTCGGCGGTGCGCACTTCCGTCACGTCGCGGAACACGCCCAGGGCGCGGTGACCCCAGTACTCGTGGTCCGGCAACGGCACGACCAGCACGTCGAACAGGCGATCCTGCAGGCCGTGATGCTCCACCGCCACCGTTTGCGGTCCGGCGCCCTGCAACACCGCGCGAAAGGCCACATGCAGGCGAGGTTCCGCGATCGCCCGCTCCAGGGCGTGACCATGGCTGCCAGGCCCGAGCAGCACCGTTTCGCGCAACGCCCGGTTGGTCACCACCACGCGCAACTTGTCGTCGACCACCATGACGCCGTCGGTCATCGCGTCGAGCACCGTGGAGAACAAGTTCGCTTTCGTCTCGCGCAGTTCCCGCCGCCTCGACTCGCTGCCGGTGGGAGAATCGCTTGGCTGACGCGGCTCGGTCATGGCGATTCGTGGGCGCGAAAGCAGTAGCCGACGCCGCGGATGGTCTCGATGCAGTCGCCGGCCGTGCCCAAACGCTCGCGCAGGCGCTTGACGTGCGTATCCACCGTTCGCGTCTGCAGATCCGGCGACAGGCCCCAGACGTCCTCGAGCAGCGTCTGACGGGTCTGCACGCGTCCGCGGCGCTCCATCAGCGTGGCAAGCAGGCGAAACTCCAGGGCAGTCATCTTGATCTCTTGGCCACCCACAGTCACTTGGTGACGCGCCGGATCCAGCGCGACGCCACCGATGGTCAGCAGCGAGTCCTCGAGGCCAGCCCCCTGCGTGCGCCGCCGCAACACCGCCTGGACGCGCAGGACCAGTTCCCGGGTCGAAAACGGCTTGGCGACGTAATCATCAGCACCGGCTTCGAAACCCTTGACGCGATCAGCCTCCGAACCCAGCGCGGTCAGCATGATCACCGGAATCGCCGCCGTGCCCGGATCGGCGCGCAACCGTCGGCACACTTCCACGCCGGAAACATCGGGCAGCATCAGGTCCAGGATCACGAGGTCCGGCTTGTGCTTCTGCGCCAACGCCAGGCCTTCGCCACCTGTCCCGCACGCCATCGGCACCAGACCCGCGGACTCCAGGTGGTGCACGACCAGATCGCGCAGGTCGGCTTCGTCCTCGATGACCAGGATGGCGGGCATGGCGGGCTCCAGCGTGCGGTCAAGAACGGACAATCACTGCGAAGTCTTGCTCGGTGTCTCGGGCAGATCGATCAGTGGCACGAGCACGAGATGGGCCTGCGCCTTGGCTCCCGTCCCTGTCGTCGCCACCACCGCGAGCAGGCGATGCGATGGATCCTCGTAGCCTTGCGCGGACATGCGGGTCGCCGGTGACCGTACGTCCCAGCGCGCGATCGGTTGGTAGCTCGTGCCCCGCTTGCGCAGGATCGCCGCGATCGCCGGTTCACCTCGGGCAGCCACCGCCAGCAACTTGCCTTGCGCGCTGGCCAACACCACATCACTGGGCGTCACCTGCTCGCTTTGGACCGGCGGCCCGACGGCAATGCGCCGGGCACGCAATACCGCCACGACGTTCGCGGTGACGTGCAGCCGATCCACGAACGCGCCGGATGCGTCCACCTTGGCGATCTCGATGGGTAAACCAGGGCGCCGCTGCAGATCTGCCGGACCTTGCCGCCAGGCCAGGCGCTTGCCGTCCTCGGACCAGCCCAGCCATTGAATCCACGCGGGAGGCGCAGCAAATTCAGGCAGGTCCGGCGCATGCGCATCGGACGTCGGCGAGGCCGGAATCCAGCGCGACGGGGGCACGGCGAAAGCCAGCGAAGGCAGGAGCAGGGCGGAAAGCAGGACAAGACCGGCGTGCATGACCGGGGACTCTAAGCGCAACGCCCGGCCCGATGCAAACGCCATCAACCCGCGGCTCGACCTTGGGTCGGCTCCAGTTGCGCAATCAGGCTGCGGACGCGCGTCATCGTCTGGGCCGTGTTGCCGCCCGTGACCCGCGCGTCGAACGAGGGCTCATTGGCGTCGCCGTCTGGCGGGCGCACCCGGATGACCTCGCACTGCACCATGGCGGTGTCCTTGCGACCCGGCGTTGCGGGAATCACCACCACGATGCGTTCGTACAACTGCAGCTGGTGGCTCGACCGGATGCGGAACTTGCTCTCGGCCACGCGCACCATCACGCCGGAACGCCGCTTCTTGCCCGACTCGAACTGAACCGGCATGTCCGCGCGCACCGCCTGATCGACCGCGAACAGGGCCTGAACGGCTTGGAACGAACCCGAGACCGGCTTGTCCCGGGAACTCGGCGCCACCTTGCTGGACGAGGCCTTGCCGGGTCCGAGGGCTGGGTTTCGATCGACCGAACCGACGCTCTCGGCCGGCGGCATGAAGCCGTGGCCGCGCGCTGGCGTGGCTTGCGCAGCATCGGACCCGCCGACGGGCGCAACGCTTTCGGTCGCCGGCTTCTCCGGCATCGTCACTTTCTTGCCGAACAGGCGTTGCACCAGCGATCCGCCCGCTTGCGGGTCCGGCGCTGATGTCGCGCCCGGCCCGCGCTGATCGGGCAGCACGGGATCGGCGAAAGCCACGCCGGCGGCCACGGTGTTGACCAGGATCGCTTCGTTCAGATCGTGGTCCAGGTCCGGCATCTCGACCGGTGGCGGCGCTTCGAGTGGGAAATGGCGTTCCACGGGCGCGGAAGACACGCCGCCGCCGCTTTGCCGTTCAGGTGGCTCGGTCCCGACGATCGCCATCATGCGAGTCGTGTCCGAATCGTGCGGCTGGCCGGCCGATTCGGGCAGGGAGTACACGTAACGCTTCAAGTCCGGGTTGTCGCGGTTGCGTCCGATCGAGACCGTGCCGCCGCGATCGATGGCGTGCTTCTCGATGAACGCGCGCAAGACGACCGCTGAAACGGTGGTGCCGACGCGCTGGATGGCGACCGAAACCTGCTGCTCGCCCCAGTCGCTGTCGGTGACCTCGGTGCACACGCCGTCCAGGGCGATGCCGTCCTGCGGTGAATCGCCTTCGACCCGCAAGAACACCGATGTCCCGGCCACAGGCGCGCGCAGGGACGTGACCACGGCGAGCCGGCCGCCCAATTGGACCAGCGTGCCGATGGTGCGGGTCTCGCCCCATTCGAAGGTGACTGTCGTGTCGATGGTGTCGAGGACGTTCAAATCTCGATTCCTGTTACTCGCTGCCGCAATAGCCGTAGGGAGAACCCTTGCCGAACTCGACGCAGTTGGTCAGGGCGTCGTCACAGCCGGTCGCGCCCTTGGTGTGGCAGATCTTGCGGCACAGTCCGTTCGGCCCGCCCACGCAGTACAGGCCACTGGCGCAATCCGCGTACGATTCGCACTTTTCGCCGTTGGCCGCCGCGCCGACGCTGATGCAAGTGAACTCTCCGTTGTAGAACGCGCACCCCTGACCAGGCTTCTTGCAGTCTTGGGCAAACGGATCGCACGGCACGATCGTCGTCTTGCCAACTTCGCACACCTTGTAGGTCTTGCCGGTGATCTGGTTGCAACTGTTGGAATCGCAAGCTGCATGCGTGGCGCAGAACGGCGCGCAGGCCTTGTCGCCCGTGGGCGAGGTGACGCAAATGCCCACCTTGCAGCCGCCGTCGTCGGCGCAGTCCTCGCCGACGCCGTGGGTGCCGTTGGCTTCGCAGGCCTTGTCGCCAGCCTCGCTGTAGGCGCAGTGCATGCCGGACTCACAGCCGGTGTTCGAGATCGGGCTGCACGCAGCGGGCGAGACTTCCTTTGCGACCACGGAGTCCTTCGGCGCGGTGGCGTCCGCCGCGGCCTTGGCGTCGCTGGTGTCGGCGAGCTGGACGTCGGTGGTCGCGTCCGCGGCAGGAGTGGCAGCGGACTTCGCTGTGGTGCCACAAGCGGCTGAAATAACAGCGGTCAGTAGCGCGCCAACGAGCGTGCCGGACCATCGCAGTGTCGAAAACGGCCTGGCTGAGGCATTCGGATTGCGCATCTTTTCCACGGTTCGGGCGGCAGGACCTGCGCCGCATGAACCCCCATGTGTAGCATGCTTGCGCCGCGGCTCAAAGATTCATGCGCAATGAGCTACCTGCGTCCAGACGATCAGAAGGAAGCTCCCACGGCCAGCG
>CAYHHL010000036.1:0-36460 GCA_964356325.1 uncultured Enterobacteriaceae bacterium
CCGCCCCGGCGTTCAACCCTTGCCTCCGCCCGACGCCACCGCTACCATCATCCGTTTGCTAGGCCTTAGGTCCGGCGTTGCGCCGCTCCCGGCCTGGTGCCCGTCCTCCGCCCGAGGTTGCCCATGCCGTCGCGCCTTTCCCGCGTTTTCGCCGCGACCTCGGCGCTCGGGCTGGCGATCTTCCTCGCCGCGGGGCTGAGCGGCTGCTCCACGGACCCGGCCGCGCCCGCCAAAGGCAAGGCTGCTGCCTGCACCGCGGCTTGGGACTGCGCCAACGGTGCTCTCTGCGTGCAGGGCCAGTGCCAGGACAAGCGCGCCAGCAGCCTCGCTGACGCCGCGACGTTGCCAGACACCGCACAAGCCGAATCCGAACCCGACCAAAGCGCCAGCGAAACCGAAGCAGAGGACGAGTCGGCGGTACTGGAGCCAAACGACGCCGCCGTGCTGGAGACCGCAGCCAAGGATACCCCAGACGCCGGACCAGGTTGCAAAGCCAAGGGCGCGGAGTCCTGCAACGGCAAGGACGACAACTGCGACGGCAAGGTCGACGAGGGCTTCGCCGACCAGGACGGCGACAGCATCGCGGACTGCGTGGACGCCGACGTCGACGGCGACGGCGCGCCCAACGCGGTCGACAACTGCCCCAAGGTCGCCAATCCGGACCAGGACGACAAGGACTTCAACGGCATCGGCGACGGCTGCGACAAGGACAGCGACGGCGACGGCATGAAGGACTCGCAGGACAACTGCCCGGCGGTCATCAACCAGGAGCAGCAGGACCTCGACGGCGACGGCTTGGGCGACCTGTGCGACCCCGACATGGACGGCGACACGGTGCTCAACGCCAAGGACGACTGCGCCAAGACCTACGACCCCGAGCAGAAGGACACCGACAAGGACGGAATCGGCAACAAATGCGATGACAAGGACGGCGACCTCGTGCCTTGGGATCAGGACAACTGCCCGACGGTCAAGAACGCCACGCAAAAGGACGGCGACGCCGACGGCCTGGGCGACGCCTGCGATCCCGACATGGACAACGACGGCGTGGCCAACGAGAAGGACAACTGCGTCTCGGTCCCCAACCCGAACCAGCAAGATACCAACGAGGACGGCATCGGCGACGCCTGCGCGGGCGATTCTGACGGCGACGGTTGCCCCGACAAGTTCGACTGCAAGCCCCTGGACGCCACCAACGGCTGCGACTTCAATGGCAAGGGTCCCAAGGAGTTGTGCGACGGCAAGGACAACAACTGCAACAACAACGCCGACGAGGGCTTCGGCGTGGGCGGCGAATGCGGCCTGGGCGTCTGCTCGGGCGGCACGGTCATCTGCGGGTCCAAGGTCAAGTCGATCTGCTCGACCGAGATCGGCGGCACCAACACCAAGCAGCTCGAGAAGGAAAAGTGCAACAGTCTCGATGACAACTGCGATGGCGTGATTCCCCAGGACGAGCAGGACGGCGACGGCGACACCTTCCGCGTCTGTGACGGCGACTGCGACGACGACAACCCTGGCGTGTGTCCCGACAAGAACCTCTGTCCCGAGAAGTGCGACGGCCTCGACGACGACTGCAACGGCGAAACCGACGAGGGCGGCGTCTGCACAGGTTTAGGCGAAATCATCGGTTACATCTACGACGCCACCAACCCCGCGACCGCGCTCAAGGGCTCCAAGGTCGAACTCCGCGACGCCACTTGCACCACCAAGCTGCTCGAGCAGGTCGTCGCCCTCAACGGCAAGTTCAGCTTCCCGTCGGTCAATGGTCCCGGGGGCTTGTACTGCCTCAAGGTCAGCTTGCCCGGCTTCGAGGACCAGCTCGCCAAGAACGTCCAGCTCGGCAACCAGGCGCTCGGCGTACCCGGCTACGCGACCGTTCGTCAGGTCGACTTCGGCCTCAAGCCATTCGGTTACCCTTTCAGTTACGCGGGTATCGCCGGCAAGGTGTGGAACAACGTCGGCCTGGAGGTCAAGGGTGCGCAGGTCACCATCAAGGCTTCGGGCAACCAGATCGCCACCGATCAGACGGATACCTATGCGAATTACACGGTCGTCGCCATGAGCCCGTCCACCGTCGACGTGACCGTGCTCGCGGTCGGCTTCGAGCCCCAGACCAAGACCGTCACGCTCAAGGCCAACGAGACCACCGTCGTCGACTTCAAGCTGCTGAAAGCCATCCCGAAGTTCAAATGTTTCGCCGATAGCTTCGAGTGGGACGTCAATCCCGGCTGGGTAGTCGCCAGCTCGTGCGGCACGCCCGGCCTCGGCAAGTGCCCAGGTTGGCACCGCGTCGACAATACGCAAACCGTCAAGAATGCTTACGCGGTCGCCCCCAACGGCGGCAACGCCAGCCAACCGCTGGTGCAAATCTACGGCGGCGTGGAAATCCTCAAGGCGCCCGACGGCACCAAGCACTACTGGTACGGCGCCGACGTGGACGGCAGCTTCATCGGCAACGTATACAAACAAGGCGGCTTTTCGGGCGGCCACGGTTCGTCCAACAATGGCACACTGACCTCGCCGCCCATCGATCTGCAGGGTTTCAACAAGTTCACCATGACGATCCAGTACTGGTACGAGATCGAGTCGATGAACCCCAAGAGTTACGACGTCATGCAATTGCAGGTCAGCGAGGCGGGCAAGAACAGCTTCACCAACGTCAAGCAGCTCAATCCCACCACCGACAACTACAACGCGGCGAAGGCCTATACTTCCGCCGGCTTCGCGACCGCCCCGGTGTGGGTCACCGCCGCCATCGACCTGTCCAGCTTCAAGGGCAAGCAGATCAACATCCGGGTGCGTTTCAACACCTTGGATTCGGCGTACAACGGCTACCGCGGCTTCGGCGTCGACAACGTCAAGTTCGTCTGCACCCCGTAGCGGCAACGAGGAACCTGGCCCTGCAGCTCTGTCATTTCGTGCCCTTACGCCACGAGCGAGTGTCCTGCGCGTTCCTGATGGCGCTGCTGGGGCTGACGGCATGCCGCGGTCCGACTGTTGCGGTGCGGCCGGTGCTCGATATCGCGGCCGAGGTCCAGGCGCCGCTCGCCCAAGCCACTGTCATTACGCAACCCATTGCACAGGCTTGCGATCCGACGCCGACGTGGTCCAATTTCGCCGATCCCGTGTTCGACGACGCGCCGCTGACCGATGCCATCGTCGGCAGCTTCGGTGCCAAGACGCGCGGCGCCGGCAGCCAAAGCCTCGGCACCGCGCAGAACGGCAGCCTCCAGGGCGGGCTGCCCCTCCAAGAGTCCGCCAGCCTTCGCGTTTTGCCCTTCACCCGCCAGCGCGGCTTCTTCTTCGGCACCGGCGAGCTCACTGGCTTGCTGCAGCGCGCCGCCGCCACCGTCGCCGACGAGTTTCCCGGCACGGTCCTGCGCGTCGGCAATCTCTCGCGCGAGTGCGGCGGCGACATCCCACCCAGCGTCAGTCACAACAGCGGCCGCGACGCCGACGTCCTCTTCTACGCCTTCGATCGCATGGGCGGCGAGCGGCAAGCCACGGCTTTCATTCATTACGACAGCGAAGGCATCGCCGACGGGCCAGCTGCAGAAGTCGGCCGGCTCGAGTTCGACACGGCGCGCAACTGGACGCTCGTGCGCCACCTGCTCTCGGATCCGAGCGTGGTCGTGCAGTGGATCTTCGTCGCGGTGCCATTACGAAACCGCTTGCTGGACTATGCCTTGCGCCAGGGCGAGCCCGAAACGCTGCGGCAGCGCGCTACGCGGGTCCTCGTTCAACCGCGCGACTCCAGTCCACACGCCGACCACTTCCACGTGCGCATCGCCTGTCCGGGCGAGGATCGCCCAGGCTGCATCGATGGTTATCACGCAACAGCGCTGGCTCGTGCGGCCCAGGTCGACGCGCTGCTCGAGATGTACGAGCATGGCACGCCTGGCGAGCAGCGCTATGCTCGCGAATTGTTGAGCCTGCCCCAAAGCGGTCAGGACGCCGAGCTGCCGCCCATCGAAGGGGACGACTAGATGCGCAAGCTCGCCTGCCTGCTGGTGTTCCTGCTGTCCTGCACTGGCGCGCCGGCCTCGACTCCCGCGGCAATCGATGCCCAGGGGCGGCTGCACGACGCGGCCGGGTCTGATGCGCAAGTGGATGTTCTGGCACAGGATGTCTTGTCCAAGGATGGCCAGGACGCCAAGACCAAGGACAGCGCGCTCGACGTGGCCGACGTGCCCAAGCCGGATCCGCTGCCCGCGCCGCTGCCACCAGGGGTGCAGGCGATCCTGGTGTCGTCGGGACTTCTTGATTCCCAAGGTAAAAGTGCTGACTCCAAGGTGCAGTTGTCGGCCGACGCGGTCAGCTTCCTCGCGGTCGTGCTGGGCAAACACCCGGGATTCTTCTCGCTCGCCACCATCGTCGGCCCCGACGGTACGCCCTACGCCAAGGGCCAGTGCATCGAACTTTGCCTCGGCTGCAAGAACCGCGTCGGCGCCTCCCCGGCCATCGGCGCCGCTCTTTTGCCCAGTTCTTCTGGGGTTCAAGCCGGCCCCGGCACCTGGCACCTCGGCAGCTGCGGGTTCGCGTGGCACAAGGCCGGCAACGTGTTCGCCCCGGGACCGTTGATCGGCGCGTTTGCCCAAACCGTGGCATTCGTCCGCACCACGCCCGCCGGCAAGGTCCCCGGCAAAGCACGGATACGTCTCAGGTTGTTCTTCACCGGCGCCGGCGGCGTCACCGCGAGCACGGCCTGGAACGACCCGCGCATCACCGGCTTGTTGGCCGAAGCCGGCAAGCTCTACGCGGCGATCGGCGTCACCTTGGAAGTGGTCGACGTCCGCGACACCGCGCCCGGCCACACGGTCATCGTCCTGCCCGAAGACGTCACGGTGTCCGGCCAGAGCGACCTCGACGACCTGTTCGCCCAGGCACTGCCAGCGGAAGCCACTGTAGCCACGCTGGATTCCGTCGCTGCGGTCGACATCTTCTTCGTCGACATGCTGGTCGGCGGCGGCGTCGAGGGCAAGGGCGTAGTCGGCGGCGTCGCGGGCGGCATCCCGGGGCCGGCGTTCTACCACGGCGTGCCGCGCTCGGGCGTGGCCATAGCGCTCGGACCATTGGGCAAGGACGCGATCCTGGCGGGGCGAACGGTTGCCCATGAACTCGGGCACTTCCTAGGACTCTGGCACCCGTCGGAACGCGAAGGCATGACCTTCGATCCCCTGGACGACACGCCGCAATGCGGCCAGGCTCAGGACGCCAACAAGGACGGCTTGCTCGACGCCGCGGAATGCAAGGGCAAAGGCGACGACGAGGTGATGTTCTGGTTCGCAGGCGCTGCCCAGGCCTTGTTCACGCAAGGGCAGGGCGCGATCGTCCGAGCGCATCCGCTGGCCTACGATCCGAGTCCGGTCCAGCCGTAACACCGCGCTTTACTTCAGGTCATCGACCAGCTCGGGCTTCTTGGCCGGCTCCGGCTTGGTCTTGACCTCGACCGCCTTGGCCTCGGGTTTCGGCTCCGGGCGCGGCTCCGGCTCCGGTTTCGGCTTCGGCCCCGGCTCCGGCCCTTTGGCCTCCACCTTCACCTCAGCAGTCTTACCCTGTCCATTCATGCGCTTGGGCTGCGGCCTCGCCTCGTCGCGCGGGCTCGCCACGGTGCCTGCCTGCGCCGACAGCGGCAAGCGCGTCAGGCCCACCGCGACCTGATGCGAGGAGTCGAACGCCACGTCCACCGTCTTGCTCTCGTAGCCGTCGCGCACCAGCGTCCAGTGTTCCAGAGGCGCGCCGTGCTTGCGCTGCACCGTCAGCGGCGTGACCCCGATGTTGTCCGCGCCGCGATTGACGAAAGCGCCCGCCGGAGAACTCGTCACCGTCAGTTCGACCATGTCCGCGGTCAACGCCGGCGCCGCCTGCCGCTCGACGATGCGCTCGACCACCAGCGGTTCGCTCGGCTGCTGTTGCGCGATCGCATAGGCCATCGCCGCCAGGCCCACCAGACCCAGCCCGGCGAGCGGCGCGATCCACTTGCGCCCGCGAGTTTCCTGTTGCGTCAAGCTCAGTTCTGGAGCCTGCAACGCCGTGGTCGGCTGCTCGCCCACCTTCATGGTCCGCGCGGTCGGAAACTGGATGGTGTGCGCCGAAGCCAACCGCACGCCCAGATGCTCGGCTTCCGCACTGACCACGCGCTGATCGAACGCCGAGGGCAGCGTCTCGGCCAACTCCGTGCACAGCTTGGCCAGATCGCTGGCCAGCTGGATGCGCTCATCCGGCAGCTTGGCCAGCAACTTCAGAACGAAGTCCTCGACTTCCGCGGGAATGACCTGGATGTCCGTCACGCTGCCCGGCGGCACCGGAATCTCGTTGACGTGCGACAGCAACAGCGTCAGCGGTTGATCGCTCTGGAACGGCGCGACCCCGGTGATCATCTCGTAGACCATGACGCCCAGCGAATACAGGTCCGAGCGCCCGTCCACCGGAAGCGCGGAACATTGCTCTGGACTCATGTAGCGCGGCGTACCGAAGATGCTGCCCGCCTGCGTCAGCGTGCCCTTGTCGTCGCCCGCGTCGCGCAGCTTGGCCACGCCAAAGTCCAGCACTTTCACGTAGTCCGGGTTGTCGCCGACGTTCACCAGGAAGATGTTCTCGGGTTTCAGGTCTCGGTGCACGATGCCTTTGCCGTGCGCTTCCGACAGCGATGCCGCCACCTGGGCCATGATGCGCAGCGCCCGTCGGATCGGCAGCGGCCGTTCCTGGCGCAAAAGGTCATGCAGCGTCAGGCCTTCCAGCATCTCCATGGCGATGTACGGATTGCCCTGGGGCGTCTGGCCGTAGTCGAAGATCTGGATCGTGTTCGGGTGCCGCAAGCGCGAAACCGCCAGCGCCTCCAGGGTGAAGCGCCGCAAAACCGTCTCGTTTTCAGCCAGATCGCCCAGCAGCACCTTGACCGCCACGTCGCGATCCATGCCCTCCTGCCGCGCCCGATACACCGCGCCCATGCCGCCCGCGCCGATCTTCTTGAGCACGACGAACCGACCGCCGAGCACTTCCCCGAGCAGCGGGTCCTTCTTCTCCTTGCGCGGTCCGGCGTCCAGGTGCGCGCGGATCTTGTCGTCCAGCGACGGCCCTTCCTCTTGTCGTGTCGCCAGTTCTGCGGCTTTCTTCGTGGTTGCGGGGCCGATCGCCGCCAACGTCGCGTCAGACGTATGCGCCAGCGGATCATCGCCGTCGGCCTCGGCGTCCATGTCCAAGGTCGGCAGACCCACGCCGGCCCGCGCGACCACGCCACTGGCCAGCGTCAGTTGCGCTTCGTGGTCGACCTCGCCGGTCACCTCACCGGTCACCTCATCGTGGGTCTTGGCGCCCTCGTGCAACGTCGGCAACGTCTCGTCGGGCTTGCGATCTGGAGCGATTGCGCTCATGCGTCACCGGCTGCGGAGGGAACGGGGGAAATCGGCGCGGCGAGCGAATGCATCACCACACCGAGCACATCATACGCGACCGCCTCGCGAGCGCGATTGGCATCGATCGTCACGCAGCGACCCAACGGCGCCGGTGCGTCCCGAAACACCTGCACGTAGCGCTGCCACACGCCGGTCAGCGTCTCTTCGATCTCGTAACGTTCCGTGGGCTTGCCGCGGTGGTGGATGCGCGTCAGGGCCACGCCGACCGGCACGTCCAGCAGCATGGTGAGGTCCGGGACCAGCGCCCGGCGGTTGATGTCGAACACCCACGCGGCGTCGATCGCGCCCTGACCGTCGACGACTTGGAACGCCAGCGACGAACCGAGGTAGCGATCGCACACCACCACCTCGCCACGGCGCAAGGCCGGCTCGATGACGCGAGTGCAGTGATCGACGCGATCCGCCGCGAACAGCAGCGCCACGCTGACCGGATCGAGTCTTTCCGCGCCCTTCTCGCGCAAGACCTGGCGCAACAGCCGGCCCACTGGACCGTCCGAAGGTTCCGCCGTGCGCAAGACCGTACGCCCGGCGTGGCGCAAAGCCGTAGCGAGCAGGTCACCTTGCGTCGTGGTGCCGGAACCGTCGGTGCCTTCGAAGACGACGAACAGGGGGCGGTAGGTCACGGACACTCCTCAAAGTTCTGGGTCAAGGCCGGCTCAGTCGCACGGCAGCTCGATTACCTTGGCGCCTTGCGGGCACTGGACGGCGAACACTTCGGGCTGCACCGGCTTGTCGGCCACGATGTCGCGCATCTGCAGCGATACGTCGGTGTCCTTGGCCTTGAACTGCAGCTTTTCCGGCACCCCACCCGCCGCGACGCCGTCGTACTGGATCGAGCCGATGCGCTCCGCTCCCTGGTACAACACCGTGCCGGCAAAGCGAAACGAATTCGGGGTGACGAACACCTGTTGGTGCAGCCCAGCGGGGGGGCCGATGTCCACGCGGTACAGGTTGCGCTCGCGGTCCCACTGCAGCGTCTTGTCCTTGCCCTGCAGGATCGGCGGGCGACCGAGCAATGCTTGAGCCAACTGCGCGGGAGGCATGGCGATCGGCACGAGTCGAGCCATGTTCTGCGGACACGCCTGGCCGGTGAAGCAAGCCTGCGCGCCGCGTTCGAAGGACACGAAGCGCTGACCGTCGGTGGACAGCAGCGCCATCAGATCCAAAGTCGGCGCCAGGGCCTGGAACTGAACAGAAGCCGGCAGTTGCACCACCAGCAGCAGGTCTGCCTTGCGCGCCTCCTTCTTGACGTAGGCCTCCAGGCGCGCCATGCCTTGCAGCGTCTGCGGCAGCGGTCGGGCCAGCGCGCGGGCCAGCAGGTCCTCGGCCGTCGTCGGGCCATCGGCGGGCAGGGCGTGCTGGGCTCCAGTGCAAGCGCTCAGAAACACGAAGAGTGTGAGGATCAGGCTGCGCATGGCTCGACCCCCGGCGACTGGGAGTGAGACTGCCAAGGCTCCTCGACGAAGTCCCGGTGCAGACGCGAAACCACCGCCTCGGCCGCGTGCGGCTCGAGCAAGCACGACAGCGCCAGACCGTGCGCCACCAGGCATTCCGGCTGCGCGTGCACGGCCGCCACCGCACTGCGAAACGCCGCCAGCAAGCCAGGTTCGCGCCCGACCGCCGGTCCGACGATGCTGACCAGGGTGCCGATGCGATCGTGGAGCAAGCGCCCCGCCAGCATGGTTCGCAGCCGGGTCAGCAGCCGATCGAAGCCCGGATCCACCGCGTCCGCCACGTCACGGCCGAGCAGCAGGGTGTGCACCTCGCCGCCCGCCAGCATCGCCACCGGACAGACGTGCGCTTCGGCGAGCGCCTGCTCCACCGCGGTCTGCAACGCGCCATCCGCTTGGAACTGCAGGAGAGCACAGGCAGTCCGCGACGTCACGCCGACCACCCATGGCCGGTTCGTCGGCAAGTCGCGGCGCACCACCGTTTCGCCCGCACCGCCGTCGCTCGCGCGCGCATACAAGGCGATCCCGTGCATACGCGCATAGGCAACCGCGTCCGCAGCCAGGACTTTCGCGCCGCAACGGGCCATCGCCAACATCTCGTCGTGACTCATCGTGTCCAACCGGCGGGCGTCCGTCACCACGCGCGGGTCAGCGCTATAGACGCCGTCGATGTCGGAATAGATCTCGCAAGCCTCGGCCTGCAGCGCCGCCGCCAGCGCCACCGCCGTCGTATCCGAACCACCGCGGCCCAAGGTCGTGATTTCGCGGCGATAGGAAACGCCTTGGAAGCCCGCGACGATCACCACGTGGCCCTGTTCGAGTGCATCCTGGACGCGAAACGGCCGCACCTCGACGATCCGCGCGCCGCCTGGGGAATCGTTGGTCAGGATGCCGCACTGGCTGCCGGTCAAGGATGTTGCCGGCAGCCCGCGTGCCCGGATCGCCATCGCCAGCAGGGCCATGGAGATGCGCTCGCCCGCGGTCAGCAGCATGTCCAGTTCGCGCCGGTCCGGTTGGGCCGTGACCTCGTGCGCCAGTTTTACCAGTTGATCCGTGGTTTTGCCCATTGCAGACACGACGACCACGACACGCTTACCCGCCGTCCGCGTCGCCACCACGCGATCCGCGACGCGCTGGATGTGCTCGACGTCGGCCACCGAGGAACCGCCGTACTTCTGGACCACGATGGGTTGGTAAACGGGCACTTCGGACATGGGCGGTCCACCGATCGGCCGGCGGGGCACCGGGCGCGCGGAGTCTAGCATACGCGCAAGCCACAGACAGGCCCGGTGACACCTGACGCCGTGAAATTGCACGGCCAACTGGGCTTGCGGGGCCAGGGCGCAGCGTGTAGCGTCGACTGCGGCGCCAGGTTGGGCGCGGTACCGGTCAAGGATGCGTGGAACGAGCTTGCTTCTCATCGCCGCGCTCGCGTGCATCGCCATGCCGGCGCAGGCCGAAATCCCCGCGCAAACCATCCTCTACGTGGGGCATGCGGCGCCGATCCGAGCGGGCGGCCCCAAGCTGGCGATCGCGGCCTATGTCGGGTCGGCCGCGCGCGCCAGATCGCTTTCGCTGTACGCCGGCCCGAATTGGGCGTTCCTGGGCGATCGCCTGGGCGTCGAGGTCAAGCTGGGCGCCTACGTCGACAGCGAGGCCACGCCGGTGCTGAACATGGAATTCACCTGGGAGGAAGGGCCCCTGCTGCTCGACTGGTTCACTGACGTCTACCCGCCCGCCGGCACCTACACGTGGCTGTCGGGCAAGTGGGCATTCGGCCCGGTCTTTGCAGGCGCCTTGGCCGACGGCACCTGGCAGCGCGACGGCGGCAACGAGTTTTCCGCGGGGCCACTGGTCGGCGCGGGCAGCAAGGCCATGGCAGTGGCCGTCGCGCCGCTGTGGTCGAGCGAGACGGACTTCACGCTCAGGTTCTTGATCGACCTGACGATTCCCTGACCATCCGCCACTGCCCGAAGCTCGCGCTACAACCCGTCACCCGGCTGCATCGGTTGATCCACCGCGGCTTGGATGGCCTTTTGCGCCGTCAGCTCCCAATGCGCTTCTTGCCAGCGCCAGGTCTGCTCCTGCAGTTCCGCGTGCGTCACCGGATCCGCCGGCCGGCTCCACAGCGCGTACACCACGATGCGCGCCTGATCCGCGCCGAGCAGGTAGTCCACCGCGCGCACCTCGTACTCGTGCACTTGCATCTGCGCCTGCGCCTTGCGTTTCTG
This sequence comes from uncultured Enterobacteriaceae bacterium, assembly GCA_964356325.1. Lineage (GTDB taxonomy): Bacteria > Myxococcota_A > UBA9042 > UBA9042 > UBA9042 > CAYHHL01. Next base: position 11,098 of record CAYHHL010000036.1, read on the forward strand.
CCGCAGGTACTCGCCGCGCTGCTTGGGCGGCACGTGCAGCGACGCGCGTTCGACGTGGCCCCAGCGCACGCAGTTGACATAATCCGTGACGGACTCGCGCAAGGCCGTGTTGCGGTTGGTCGCCGAAGAGCAGGACGCCAGCCAGATCGTCAGGAGCAACAGCCCAAGCCACTTGATCATCCGCGGTCTTGCCTGTCGATCGAACAACTCGTCCCCCAGCTGTCAGGCGGTCATCAAGCGCGCCAATTCCCCGGAAGCGTCCAGGGCGGCGAGGTCGGTATAGCCGCCCACGAAGCGATCGCCCACGAAAATCTGCGGTACCGTGCGCCAGTGCGTGCGCGCTTCGAGTGCCTGGCGGGCCTCGTGCTTGCCGTCCAGGTACACTTCCGTGAAGGCGTAGCCGCGCTTGTTCAATAGTCTTGCCGCCATCGCGCAATAGACGCAGATCGCGGTGCGATAGACGATGACGGTGGGCGGCTTCTGGGCACCTGGCTGGGTTTCGGTGTCGTGCATGGTCTCGTGACCGCGGCTCGGTTGTGATGGCGCCGCGCGCACGCCATGCTAGAAGCCCACCGGGGCAATGTCCAACCGCGACTTCCGGCTCGGCCGCGTCCAGCCAGGCGCTGCCGCCGTCATGCCCCGCTTGGAGCGCAAGCCTTTGACTTCACAGACTCCCCACCCACTGGCCGACCGCAACCAGAAGGCGCTGGCGATCGACCTGGGCAGGGCGCGCATGGGGCTGGCGGTCAGCGATCCGGGCACGCGCATGGCCCTGCCGCACAGCGTAGTCGAGCGCAAGGGTACGCGCCGCGACATCCAACAACTGCTGGCGCTGTTGGATCGCCTGGGCATCGAGCTCATCGTCATGGGCCTGCCGTTCGAAAGCGAGGAGGGCGCGGGCACCCACCGCCTGGCGCGCAACTTCGCTTTAGCGTTGGCGATTGCTCAACCACGGCCGGTGGTGCTGGTGGACGAAGCGGATACGACCACCGAAGCGCACGCGGAACTGCGGCTCTTGGGCATGCGCGCGGCCAAGCGGCGCGCCGAGGTGGACAAGCACGCGGCGGCGCGGATCCTGGACCGCTGGCTGGGCGGCATGGCGGCCGAGGTGGTGACGCCCGTTCCCTGACCCTGGCGCGCTACTTGCCCCGCAGCTATCCTCGCCGAGCCACTGTCCTACGCGCAGGAGCGACACCCGATGGCCGAAATCCAAGCCAACCCCGCGGCCCGGCGCGTGCTGATGATGGCGGAGCTGGCCAAGGCAGGCCTGAAGCACCCCAGCCAACAGCTCGTGAAATCAATGACTTACGCGGCGACCAAGCGGCTGATTGAGCCAGCCAAGGCGGCCGCGACCGATTCCCGCCATCGCATCATGGAGAAGTGGGTGCAGGCGGCGCTGAACGTCGCGCTCGGTCTGCGCTTGAAGCCCGACGGCCAGTGGGGCGGCGACACGCGCGCGGCGATCATGCGCTTCCAGCGTGAGGAAGGACTGCACGCGCACGGCTTCCTGGACGACAAGACCCTGCAAGCGCTGGAGGAACGCGTCGGCATGCGCGCGCCCCGCGAAGGTCGGCTGCAAGGTGCGCCGCGGCTTTGGCAACAGGACCGGGCCGAACAGACGCGCTGGCAGCAACGCCCGGGCCAGCCGCCGGAGAAACCGCCGCAACCGCCCCAAGTGCGCGCGACCGAAGTGCTGGGGCGCGAGGCGTTCAGTGCGGCCGTCCAAGTCGCCTTTGCCCGCGAGTGGATCGGCGAACACCTGGAGAAGCAAGGGAAAACGGGTCGCGAGGTGGCCGTGCAGGCCGAGATGACCGCCTGGGTGCAACAGGAACAGGCCGCCGCCGAACCGCCGGCCTGGCTGCTGGAAGTGCGCAAGAGTGCACAGGAACGACCGAACGAGGCGACCGAACGGTTGCGTCAGGCGTGGCAGCTCGCGCACCCGGAGTGGAAGTGATCAGACGCTCGTCGATGATTGGGTCTCTAGCAATAGTCGTGGCTTGCAGTCGACCTGCGCCGGCCCCTAGCCTCGAACCAGTGTCCGTGGACGACGCCCAGACACACGAGGCTGACGCCGGAGTCACGCCGGGCACGTCGTTGGATGCCAGCGCGGACGTGCCACCCACCGCCGTGGCCGCGATCGGTGGCCTGTGGGTCGTCGACGCCGCGGGACAACCGATCGGCATCCTGGTGCAACGCGGCCATCCCAACCTGTCCGGCTCGAGTGCGAGCAGTTCCGACCTGTTGCGCGACGGTGTTCTGGTCTACTCGCCCCAGGCCGGCGTGTTCTTCGGCGTGCAGATGTCCACCGGCAAGGTCATCTCGCCGCGTCTGGGCGTCACCGACGGCTCGTGCAGCGTCCCTGTCACCGCCGGCTACTACACCGAGGGCAGCTTCACCAGCGGCCAGGGCTACGCGTTCGTATTCGCAGGCAAGTGGTGGCGGGTCAAGGACTATGCCGAATCGACGTTCGTGACCTGCGGCGGCACCGTGCAAGACGGCGTCGACGGCGTCTGCGCGGTCCACAGCGGATCCTGCCGCGGCTTTCCCGTCCAGGCCTTCGCGCCGTCCCTGCCCGTGAAGTTCCCGTCGCCCATGGCGTTTTCCTGGCTGTCCGGAAAATGAGGCGCCACCTGCCGCTGCTGCTGTTGGCCCTGACCGGTTGTGCACGCGGTTGTTCGGACCCGCCGGTGCCGGTCGCTGCGCCGATCGAACAGCCCCAACTGCCCCGCCCGCCGCTGACCCACCTGCAACGAATCGAGGCGCAACTAGGGATCCAGCTTGCCGATCGAGCCACCGGCACCATGCTGCCCGGCCTGGTGACGCTGGCCTGGCGCGTGCTGCCCGATTTCGATCCGAACCAGGCGCTGGTGGCGACGCTGGATGGCCGCGGCCTGGCGATGCTGGGCGAAGTCGTGCCGATCGCGCAGCTGGACGAGCCGAACGTGCGGGCGATGTTGCGTAAGTCCGCGGAAGCGTTTCGGTTGCGTGCAGGGGTGCAGGCCAATCGGCTGGTGCTGGCGATCGATGCGCGGGTGCCGCCGAGCCAGGCCGTGCTGGTGCGCAAGGCGGCGATGCTGGCCGGGCAGTGGCGCGTGGTGGCGCTGGCCAAGGATGGCGGCGTGCCGGTGGAGGTGATGCTGGACCCGCCGCCCGACTCGCGACCTAAACCTTAGTTCTGTTCGCTACTTGCCGGACTTCTCGTCGACGCGCGTGAACTGGTCCGGCTGGCCGTCGCCATTGGTGTCGGTGCCGATCTTGGCGAGGTTGCCCTTGGTGTAATACTCCCAAGAGTCGATCTTGCCGTCGCCGTTGCTGTCCTTGCGCCGTTCGATCAAGCGGTTGATCGGCTTGCCGTCCTCGCCCGTGGTCAACTGGTAGTAGTTCCAGGTGTCGGTCTTGCCATCGAAGCCCAGGTCCATTTCGACCAGCGTGACGTTGCCGTCCTTGTAGTGGCGGGTCATGTCGATGCGGCCGTCGAAGTCGAGGTCCATCTCCTCGCGCACTTTCTGTTCCTTGCCGGCCTCGCCCTCGTAGTACTCGACGATGTCGATGCGCTGGTCGAAGTTGATGTCCATCTCCTTGCGGACCAACACCTTCTTCTGGCTCTTGACGCCGTCGGCAGGAATGGCCTGGCCCTTGGCAGCGGCTTCGGCCAAGCGGTAGTACTTGAACACGTCGGGCTTGCTATCGGCGTTGACGTCGATGCGTTCGATCGCGGTATTGCCGTCGGTCTCCATCTGCACGGGCTGCTCGTTGGCGGCGCTCTGGCCGGCGGAACCTTTGCCTTCCGCGCCCTTGGTCTGGTCCTTGGAACTGCCGCACGCCGAAACCGAAGTCAGCGCGAGCAACACGGCGGCGGTGCGAAGGGTCATGGGAACGCGGAACTTCATGGGGCATACCTGGTTGGGGCGACGCGATCGCCGAACAGCGGCATTGTGCGGCCACGGGCGGCCCGGGTCAAGGCGCCGGGAATGCGCAAGGGTCCTGTGCGCGTTGACAGCGGCACGCGTATGGATGGACAGTAGCGCGGCTTTCGCGGAGGGACATGGCTGGCATGGGCAACGTACGGACACGACCAGGGGATGCGCCAGCGCGCGGTCGATCGGCCTGCAACGCCGCGCTGATGATGCTGGCGGTGCTGCTGATCGCGGTGCCAGGCTGCCGCAAGAAGCCAGACAAGGCCGCGCTCGAGGCCGTCGAAACGGGCGGCAAGAAGCCCCCGCTGGTGCAGCGCAAAGCCAAGGGTCCCGACGCGGGTGCCGCCGCGGGCGCGGACAACGCCGGGACACGCGCGGCCAAGGCTGCCACTGGCGCCGCTGCGCCGTCGCCGTTCGCCGTGCCGACGCCTCTGCCGGCGGCCGCTGTGCCTGCCCCAGCCGCGCCGCCTGCCGCAGCCGCTGTGCCCTCGGAAGCCGCGCCCGGCTCGCCGGTCGTGCCGGTCTTGGCCCTGCCGCCGCCCGCTCAGCCTGGCGCCGGCCGCGGCGATGCCAAGGCCGAGCCGGCCCCAGCGGAAGAAGCGAAACAGCCAGGGGAAGCCGTGGCCACCGCCGAACGAGGCGCCGATCGGCCAGGCGGCGTCGTGCGCGGCGATCGCAAGGGTCCCGAGCCGGCGCCCGCCCCGGAAGCCCCGGCACTGCCGCCTCCGCCTCCGCCCGCGCCCGAAGCGCCAGTCGTGGGCGAACCGTCCCTGGACGTGTCGGGCTACATCTCGGCCATGGATCTCGAACTGGTGCTGGGCACCAAGCAGAAGTTCCGGCGCGCGGACCTGCCGGGCGTGCCCGCGACTCCCGGTTACAACGCACTGTATTACGAACCCGAGAAGGGCGACTATTTCGGCGTCAGCGTGCAGGTCTGGCGCGACAGCAACCTCGCCGAAAGCCGGACGCGCTTCAACACGATGCGCAACACCTACAGCAACGTCGCGCCGACCAACAAGGTGACCGAACAGGGCTTTCGCAGCTTCCACAGCGGCGTCGTCACCGTCGTGTTCGCGGACCCGCGCCGGCCGATCGTCGCCGCCGTGGCCTGCTCGACCAAGTTGTGCAACGCCGACCAACTCCTGCACCTGGCGCGCAACGTCTCGGAACGCCTGCGCTAGATCCGGCCACTTCTGCGCCAGCAGCGACGCTTCTAGCCCTTGCTGACGACCACCCGAGCCGACCGCAGCATCTTGCCCGCCAACAGATAGCCGCGCCCCGCCTGCCGCACCACCGTGCCCGCGGGCTGGTCGGTCTCGTCGACCTGCGCGATCACCTCGTGCACCGTCGGGTCGAACTGCTGGCCCACCGCATCGAACGTTTGCACCTGCGCGGCCTGCAAGGCTTTGTGCCAACGCTGCCGCAGCATTTCGATCGATTCCTGGCCGTGCGCCGTCAGGTTCTCGTGCGTACCCAGGTGTTCCAGCACGGCGTCCAGATCGTCCAGCGCCGGCAGCAGGCATGCCAGCAGGTTGCGCCCACCCAGCATGGGCAGGTCCATCTCCGCCCTCTGTAAGCGCTTGCGCACTTCCTCCAGTTCCTGGTCCAGCTTCTGGAAGCGCTTGCGCGTCTGCGCCACATCCGCCAGTGCCTGCGCCAGGTCCGTGCGCAACATTGCGTTCTGCCTACGTTCCTCCGCCTGTTCAGCCAGCAGTTCGGAACTCCGCCCGTTCTCGTCGCGCTGACCCGGCTCGCGCGCCTGTGCTTCCCTGGCCACCGGCCGCCGTTCTACCGCCGCCAGCGCCGCCGTGATGGCGTCCGACAGGTCCACGCTCGAAGGCGCGCGCGGTTCGCCCGGGGGCGGTTCTGGCTGGGTAATTCCGTGATCACGCTCGATAAACTCCGGGTCGCGCGCCGTCGCCGTGTCGCTGTCCGCGCTCGGTTGCCCTCTCGCCAAGGTCGTCTGTCCGTTCATGTCACCGGTCTCCTGATGCCCGCGGGGTAGCCCTGTCATTCGCCGCTCCAGATTACGTCGCTCAAGACCACGCGGCTGCTGACCGTGCCATTGGCCTCAACCTGCCACGTTGTCGAGGCCACGGCAAAGGCTTTGCTGCCGACCGCCACCAGCGAGCCCGAAAAGCCCGCCGCGCCATCGGAAACCAGCACGGTGCGATCGACTTTCGTGCCGCCCGGCACCGACACCCGCACCAGCACGAGGTCGGCGCGCCGCGTGTCCTGGGCGATCGCGAGCACGCCGCCCGCCGGATGCCGCAGCAACGCCACGTCCGCGCCGACCCGGTGGTGACCGTCGCCGCGGTTGCCGTCGTCGAGCACGTCCAGCGCGAAGCCCCCCTTGTCCTGTTCGCGGGCCAGCAGCAACCGCCCGCCTTGGCTGTCTTCGCAAGCCAGCCAGGCTCGGCCTTCCGGCGTCAGCACCAGCGCCACGAAACGACCGATATCCTTGGAGCCCAAACTCTTGCCATTGACCGTGGTCTTCGCGAAGGCCAACCCCGGCGCGCCGCGATAGACCGCCAGATCACCCGCGCCCGGACTGTACGCCGCGACCACCACCGCGCCGCCCGCCGTCGTCGCGAGGTCGAGCCAGGCGCCCCGGCCGCGCGGCACGTCGTCCAGGTCGGCCTGACCGATCCGCCGCGCCAGGCATTGACCGGCATGGCAGACCTGCGCCGGCAGACACGTGGCGCAGTTCGAATCCACGGTCGCGCACAGATCCGCCTCGCCCTGCTTCGCGCACACCCGATCCGGCGGACACGGCCCGCCACACGGCGTCGCCTCGAGCGGCATCGCTTCGCTGTCCAACTCTTGGACCTTCCAGTCTTCCCCGCGTTGCGGCGCGGCCAGGTTCGCGGTCAGCAGCCGCAAGTGCGAGGCCTGGCCCAGCCTGGCCGGCGTGAAGGCGGCGACGACTGGAACCCCGCCCGGCAACAGGGCGATGCCGACCGCGCGACCGATGCCCGCTTCCTGCCGCACCACGTGATCGCGCACCACCTTGCCGTCGGCGGTCGATTCCAGGAAGCGCAACGTATCCGAAGACTTGTCCAGATACACCACGAGAATGCGGCCCTTGCCGTCGCCAACTGCGTCCAGCACCTCGCCGCGATCCGGCCCGGGCTCCAGCACGCCGCCGCGCGGCCCGGTCACCGCGCCCACCACCTTGGCCCCTTCGGGCAAGCCGGTCAGCACGCGCAAGTCCTTGCGCAGCAACGGCGGCGAGGTCGGATAGCGGCCCAGCACGATGTCGCCGTAGGTCTGGTCGTAGGCCACGTGCGCCAGACCGCCCTGGATCGGCACCAACATACCCGGCACGCCGATGCGCCCTTCTGGCAAGGGCGGCAAGGGCTTGCACGCCGTCAGCTCGGGCCGGCCGGCACAGCCTTCGGGCAACCGCTCGGCATCGTTGGTCAAGACTCGCAACTCGCCGGGCTGGCAGGTCAAGTGCTCGTCGTGCAGCCTCACGCATCGGTCGATCAGTACCGCACAAGCCTCGTTGGCGCCGCAGGTTCCAGCGCACGGCACCCGGCTGACGCAGCGGTCCCACAAGCAGGTGGTGGCGCTCGACGGGCACGGCTGGCTGGCGCTGCAGGCTTGGGGCACGCACAGGTTGTCCAGGCACGTCGTGCCGGTGGCGCCGCACGGGCTGACGGCCGAACACGTCTGCCGGTGCCGACAGCGTTGCTCCTCGCAGCGTTCGCCCAGGCAGCAGTCGCCGTCGCTCACGCAGCCGACATCGCCGACGCACGCGCCGGTCGTTTCGAGCGCAGAACGCGGCGGCGCGCAGTGGTAGCCCGACGGGCATTGCGAGGTCTTGGTGCACGGCAACGGCAGGTCCAGCTTGGGATCCTGGCAGCCGACGCCGGCGACGATCAGCAGGCAAAGCACGATCCTCATGGCGCACCCGCCGGTTTGAGGACCACGCCCAACGTCAGCCAGTCCGCCTGCGCGCCGGCCGCTTCCAGCCCGACGACTTCAGCCGCGATCGGAAGGGCCAATGTTTGCGCCAATATAGCCTGCACATCCAGATCGAAGGCCAACGGTTTGGCCAACAGCAGCGAGACTGCCACCTGAATCGCAGCCGGCGCCAGCTTGCCAATGTCCGCGTGCGGCACCAGCGACCCGGCGGAGATCGTCAACGCGCCCGGTTGCACAGACACCACCGCGAGTTGCAGGGCGCCTTCGACCACGCGCACGCTCAGCTTCACGTCCAGATCCGCGCGCAGTTCCAGCACGGTCAGCCAGCGCCCGCGCGTCTGCACCGCCAAGCGCACCTCGAATCCGCGAATCTTCGCCAGGATCGCCGCGCCGCCCTGCGCGTCCGGGCTCAGCGTGGCCGTCGGCACGTCATCGGCACGCGCCGAGGGCATCGTCTCGATCCGCACCGCCGCACCGTTGGACGCCAGTTGCCGCACGCCCGGCAGCACCAGGTCCAGCGCGCCCGCCGAGAGCAACAGCTTGCCACCACTCACGTTCCACAAATCACGCGAATCCAGGCCCAGGCACAGCAGCCCTGAGCGCTCGATCGACCAGAGCGTCTCCTCGACCAGCCCGCGACCCAGTTGCAGCGCGACATCCACTGGTTGCTGCGACGTCGAACCATCCTTGGCAATCCGGGTCATCTGCTGGGGAATCGGCGGCGCGGCACCTTGGGGCAGCTGGGCGAACACCGTGGTCGTGTCGTCGCCCGGCAGCGCCACGCACGGATGCGCCTTGGCAAAGACCGCCGCGTCCAGGCGCATGTCCAGGCCCTGCTGATGTACTTGGAATGCTTGGGGAGAAGGCCGACCGCGCAGGTACACCGGCCCCGAGGGCGGCCCCAGCAGCGCGGCCAGTTGCGGGCTCGCCTGGTTCAGCAGCGCGCCGACGTCCAACGCCAGTTCGACGTCCAAAGGCTTGCCGTTCATCGACTTGAGCAGCACCTCCTGCACCAGCAGGTTGCCCACCAGCTTGAGGATGTCGCTCAGCACCGGTTCGAGCACGCCCTTGAGCGTCGCCACGGCATCGCTCGCCAGTTTGCCGGTGTCGCAAAGTCCGCATTCCAGGCAGGGATCCTCGAACAGCACCTTGTCCTGGCACTCGGAAAGACCACAGTCCTTGCCCAGTTGGAAGCCGACGTCGTGCAGCACCGGCTTATCGATCGCCACCTGGATCTGCAAGCCGCCTTGGCCGTCCACGCCCAGCACGAGGTCCAGGTTGGCCGACACGGTCGCGAGATGCGCCGAGGCCTTGCCGACGTCCAGGCCGTTCTTCAGGTGGCACGCGGCGTCCGAACTGATGCCGGCGAAGTTAGCCCCGCCCGCGACGATGCCTTGCTGTACGCCCAAGCGCGCGTGATCGATGGTGATCCTGATGCGGGCGGGTGAACTGCCTTCGACCAGCGCGATCTGCAACCCCTTGAGATCCAGAGTCAACACCAGGTCGCGGACCGACGCATTGCCCTGGAACAGGCCCAGACCGCCCGAGAAGCCGATCTGCTTGAGCCCGAGCAGCTTGTTCGGATCCAGCACCGCCACGCCGTTCGCGTTGGAGCCCAGGACGCCCTTGAGAATCGCCATGATGTGCGCGGCGATGACGTCGAAGCCGTGCTGGGTCAGGCGACCGCGCAAGTTGGCGGGCAGCACGAGCGCGGCCGGCGTCTGCTTGGCGGGCAGGGGCGCGGAACAGCCGGTGCAGCCTTGGCCGCCGCACGCCATCATCAGGAAGGGTAAGCAGAATGCGAGCTTGCGGTACAGCTTCGCGGCGAGCCAAGCCGTCAGGCGCAGCCAGCTGGAGTGCGGCGCGACCACTTCAGGCCACCACGCGATTGCGCCCCTCGTTCTTGGCCTTGTACAGGTTTTCGTCCGCCGCCATCAGCGCTTCCTCGGGCCGGGTCATGTGCTCGAGCACCACGGAAATACCCAGGCTCACGGTCATGCGCACGGTATTGCCTTCGAAGGAGAAGACGTGATCCTCACAAAGTCCGCGCAACGTCTCGGCAAAGCGCAACGCCTTGTCCTTGTCCATCTCGGGCAGCACCAGGCAGAACTCCTCGCCGCCGTAGCGCGCGAACATCTCCTCGCGGCGGATGCGGGCGGCGATCAGCTTGGCGAACTCCCGCAGCACGAAGTCGCCCATCAAGTGCCCGAAGGTATCGTTGACGCGCTTGAAGTGGTCGAGATCCATCATGATGATCGCGAGATCGCGCTGGTACCGCTTGGCCCGGGCGAACTCCTTTTCGAGGAAGTCGAGCAGCGCGCGCTTGTTGGCCGTCTGCGTGAGGCTGTCCTCGATGGTCAAGCGATAGATTTCCTCGTGGTACGCGACCTCGATGTTGTCGCCCGAGAGGTACTTGAAGATGGCGTCGCCGACCGCGATGTAGTCGCCGGCCACCAATGCCGCGCTGCCGCCGACCTGGACCTGGTTGCGGTAGGTGCCGTTGGTCGATTGGTTGTCGACGACACGGTGACCGTTCTCCCACGGCTCGATGCGGGCGTGGTAACGCGAAACGCTGTCAGAACGCAGGACTACCGTCGACTCCGGGTCGCGGCCGATGGTCACGGTACGGTCGTTGAGCAGCAAGCGCCGGCCGAGATCGGGACCGCGGACCTGCACGAGGTAGGCGTCGCGCGTCGGACCGATGGCCGAAGTCATTTCGCGCACTGACGTAATGCGCGTCTGGGCGTCGAGGTGGTTCGGGCGACTCATGGGACCAGCCCCAACTGCGGAAGCTAAAGGGAAACTGAACGGCGAAACCTAGCAGACCGAGCCAGGTTGATCAACCGCTCAAGCGCGCTCTCGGACGTAGCGGACCAGCGCGTCGACGTACTCTAGCACGGGCGGGCATTCGATGCCTCCAGCGTTCAACAGCGAGCGGGCGCGGCGGTCGTCGAACCGCACATCTGTATCGAACCATTCGAGAAAGTTCCGCTCGCTGCGCACCCGGTCGCGCACCAGCGGCAGGCCGAGCAGCGTCCGCGCCAGACCTCCGGGCAGGAACACCGTCGGCCGAGGTCGCCCGGCCGCATCCGCCACCGCATCGAACAGTTCCCGCGCGGTCAGCGGATGGCTGTCGACCAGGTGGAAGGTGCCACCGACGGCCTCCGGATGTCGCGTCAGGTAAAGTGCTGCTTTCACGGCGTAATCGATCGGCACCACCGGCAGCGGATAGGCGCCCCGGCCCGGCATCGGCACCGCGGCGTCGGGCTGGGCGTGCACGATCGCGTTGATCAGCAAGTACGGACCGTCCAGGCGCGCCAGTTCACCGGTTTGACTGTCGCCCACCACGATGGCCGGCCGCACGATCGTGATCGGCAGCTTGCGCATCGCCTCGCGCGCCAGGATCTCTGCGTCCGCCTTGGTCTTTTCGTACTCGTTGCGGAACTCCTGGCCCACCAGCAGTTCCTCTTCGTACACCGTGCCGCTGCGATCGCCCGCCACGAACACCGTAGACCAGACGCACACGCGCTGCAGGCGCTTGCAGCCCAGCCCGACCTCGAGAACTTCCCGCAAGCCTTCGATATTGAGCTGGCGCATGCTGCCCGGAGCCGCGCCGAGGTAGCTGATCGCGGCGATGTGATGAATCTCGTCTACTTCGGCGTGCAACTGGCGGATCGTCGCGCCGGGTAGGCCCAGGTCGAGCTGCAAGACGTCGCCTTCCCATATCGCGACCCTGCCTGGTCCCGTCGTCGTCAACTGCTGTGCCAAGGCTTGGCCTTCACTGAGGAACTTGCCCTGGCACAGCAGCAGGACGCGATCGCCGCGCCGCACCAGTTCGCTGGCCATGCGCCGCGCCACGTCGAGCGGAAACCCCGTGACCAGCACGCAGCGCGAATCAGTCTGGCTTGCGGGCACCTCGGTCATGCGCCTTCCTCATCGGTTTCCCGTAGCACGTCAGGCAGCTGCGCCAGTTCCGGGAAGCGCTCCAAGGCATCGGCCCAGATCCGCGCCAACGCCTCGGACAGGTCGTCCACGGTGCCGACGTTTTCCAGCACCCAGGTCGCGCGTGGCCGGCGTTGCTCGGGCGCCCACTGTGCCGCCACCCGCTGCCGGGCCGCCTGCGTGCTCAAGCCGTTGCGCGCCACCAGCCTATCGACCTGCAAATCCGGCGTCGACTCGACGTCCAACACCGCGTCGCACCACTTGTCCAGCCCCAGCTCGAGCAGAAGCGCGGCGTCGACCACCGCCAGCGCGGCGTCGTCGGCTTCGGCATCGTCCAGCGCGCGACGCATGGCCGCCACGATGCGCGGGTGCAGCAATTCGTTGAGTAGATGCCGGGACTTGGCTTCGGCAAAGACCAGGGCGCCCAACCGAGCGCGGTCCAGCGTGCCGTCCTCCTGCACCATGTCCACGCCAAATTGATCCACGACATCGCGCAGTCCCGGCGTCCCCGGCTGCACGACTTCGCGGGCCACTTCGTCAGCATCGATGAGCAGGGCGCCGCGCGCCACGAGCCAGCGCGCTACGGTCGACTTTCCGCAGGCGATTCCACCCGTCAAGCCGAGCACTACCATGGGGCCAACCCTTCAGAGCCCGGGCCTTGCTGCAACCCTCGAGAGCCCGGCATCGGCTTGACCCTGTGGACGCGGTCGCGAGGCTCAGCCCTTGCCGCTACCCTGCGTGAACACGTAGGACTGGTTGAACGACTGTGGCGACGCCAGGATCGGCAGGCCACGGATGGCCATGAACTTGTTCTTGATGCAGTCCGAAAAGCCGCCCGACGCACCCGACACGCTGACGTCGGTGACCGTGCCCGCGGTGCCGACCGTGAAGCTGACCTTGACCTTGCCGCCTTCCTCGGGATTGTCGCGCAAGGCCCGTTCGTAACACTGCTGGACCGCGGAGTTCTTGCGCGAGATGACCTTGCCGACCTCACCGCGGGACTCGCCTTCGCCGCCCTCGACGCCGCCCGAGGACAGCTTGATCTTGACGATCGCTTCCTCCTTCTTCGCTTCGACCTTGGTGCTGTCCGCGGTCCGGTCGCCGAAGCCCTTGGCGCCGCCCTTGACCTTTTCGATCGTGCCGCCGCCCCCGCCGCTCGCCGCCAGCTTCAAGCCGCTGCCTGGGCCGCCCGCGCCTTCGGAGCCATCGCCGCCGGTGCCGCCGAACGTCTTGGCCACTACAGTGCCATCGTCGCCTTCACCCACCGCGAACAACTTGGTCGTCGCACCCGCACCGAACGCGCCGGCAATGGTGGTCTTTTGCACCGCGGCCCGGGCGTTGCGCTTGGCTTCTTCGGGATCCACGGTCTTACCGGTCGATTCAGGCTTGGCGGCTTTGGGCTCTGCCTTGCGCTTCTCGTCCTTCTTCTCTTTTTCCTCAGCGATCTTCTTGACTTCATCGGTCCGCACGTCGACGGTCGGCTTCTCCTCTTCCTTCTTTTCCTCTTCCTTCTCCATGACCTCGACTTCAAACGTCGTATGCGTCAGTTCCTCCTCGCCCTGCTGCTTGGCGAGGAACCTGCCCGTAGTGCTGCGGAACAACAGCGCCTGACCGACGATCGAGCCCACCAGCACGATGGCGATCAGGAACGACAGCGACCAGGTCGAGTCCGAGATCAACGGCCCGGCGACTTGTGCCAGCAGGCTCTTGCGCGGCACGGCAGGCACGGTGATGCTTTGGCGAACCACCTGGAACAACAGGGTATACGGACCGAGCGTAGCCCGACCGCGCGCCTTGAGCGGCAACTGGAACTCGACGCCGCCATCGGACGCCAGCACCGCCAACTTCTTCTGCAGCGCTTCCTGCAACGTGACGACTGGCTGGCCTTCCAGCGCCAAGCGGAAGTCCGAGCCCTTGGGCAGGTGCACCTTGAAACTGGTGGAATTCTTCTGCGCCCTGAAGATCGCGTCGCCACCCTTGTACTCGACGTCGGGCAGCGCGATCGTGGACTTGGCGCCGACTCCGATCGTGACCGCTCTGTCGCCGTGGAATACCTGGTCCGACAGCAGTCGATCCTCGTGGACCAGACCGATGCGCAGGACGGTTTCCTCTTTCGTGACGGTGGGAACGCTGTCGCCGCGCACGAACTGGAACATCAGGATCGCGTCGCCGACGGTCAGCGAGCCACCTGTGTACGCCTCGATCGGCAAGCCTTTCTGGCCGCCCTTGATCGCGACGACGCTGTTCTTGTCGACGCCCTGGCTGCCCGCTGGACCGCCGCGCAAGCTGATCGCGTGGGCCGGATCGCTGGGCAGCAGCACGTAGTAGACGCCTTGGTGCATCACAGCGAGTGGGATCAGCGCAGGGAAGTCGGGGTATTCTTTGGGATTGACTGAGACAGTCGCGTCCGGACGAGTGCCGACCGTCACGTCGATGCGTCGGTCGAGGACCCGCTCGGCGACGACCTGGCCCCGCCAGACCACGCCGACTCGCAGGACACGGCTGGTGTCGAGACCCATGCCAGATTCGCTCCCCGGCAAACGTCACGCGTCGCCGATGGGTGGGCCGCCGGGAGCCTGTGCCTGCAAGGAATGCAGGTCGCTGCCGGCCGGTGAAAATTCGAAAGGTGCCGCAGAGCTGTGAGAGTTCGCGTTTTCCTGAACCCCGGCGCGCTTCTGGCACCGGACGCCGTTCCCGACGGCTTCAAACGGCTTGCGGCAGTCAGCCGACCTCGGTGGCGATGCTAGCGATCCGTGAGGCGCACTGTCAAACGTTCCTTTGCGCAAACCGCACGTCGCGCCGGCCGACCGTTGCAGAAAAGCCCTGCCTCGTCAGGCGGTGCAGGCTGGGCCTCGGGGCCGTCGGCCTCGAAGCGTCTTCACAATCCCTCAAGCCTGCGCTGGCCCCGAGCCCGTCCTCTCACCGCCCGACCGGCTGCTAGTTCTTGGAGAACACGTACGATTGGTTGAACGACTGCGGCGAGGCGAGCAAGGGCAGGCCGCGAATGGCCGTGAACTTGTTCTTGATGCAGTCCGCGAATCCTCCCGAGGCGCCCGAGACGCTGACGTCGGTCACCGTGCCCGCGGTGCCGACCGTGAAGCTGACCTTGACCTTGCCGCCCTCGTCCGGATTGTCGCGCAAGGCTCGCTCGTAGCACTGCTGGACCGCGGAGTTCTTGCGCGAGATGACCTTGGCCACCTCTCCGCGACTTTCGCCGTCACCGCCTTCCACGCCACCCGAGGACAGCTTGATCTTGACGGCAACTTCCTGCTTGTCGCCCGCGTCGACCTTGGCCACGTCCGTCTTGCGATCGCCGAAGCCCTTGGCGCCGCCCTTGACCTTTTCGAGGGTGCCGCCGCCGCCGCCGGCCGCCGCTAGCTTGAGCTGGCTGCCGCCCGGGCCGCCCTCGCCCTTGTCGCCACCGCCGTCGCCGCCAAACGTCTTGGCCACCACCGTGCCGTCGTCGCCTTCACCCGCCGCGAACAGCTTGGTCGCCGCTCCAGCCGAACCGAACGCGCCGGCAATGGTCGTCTTCTGCACCGCCGCCCGGGCGTTGCGCTTGGCCTCTTCGGGGTCGACCGTCTTGCCGGTGGACTCCGGCTTGTCCGCGGGCTTGTCCGCCTTGGCGTCGGCTTTCTTGTCCGGCTTGGTCTCTTTCTCCGCCTTCTTGGCCTTGACCTCATCGGGCACGACGTCGACGGTGTCCTTCTTCTCTTCTTCTTCTTCCTTGGGCTTCTCCTCCTCCTTCTGCTCGACTTGCACTTCGTAGGTATTGTGCGCGAGTTCTTCCTCGGACTTCTGCTTGCCCAGGTACTTGCCAGTCGTGCTCTGGAACAGGATCGCCTGCCCGACCACCGCGCCGATCAGCAAGATCGCCACCAGGAACGAGATGCTCCAGGTCGGGTCGTTGGAAAACACGCCCACCGCGCGCTGCAGGCCCGACTTCGGCGGCATCACCGGCACCGTCAGCGTCTGCTTCACCACCTGGAACAGCACGGTGTGCTTGTCCATCACCGCCCGACCGCGCGTGCCCAGCGGCAGGTGGCACACGACGTCGTTGCCTTCCTGGCGAGCCTTGCCCTTTTGCAGCAAGTCCTTCAGTTCCATGGGCGAACCATCGATGGCGACCCGCACTTTCAAGTTCACCGGGGCGCGCAAGGTCGCCGAGCCGTCCTTGTTGTTCACGAACGCGATCGACGGGCCCTGGTAGTCCTCCAGCGGCAAGACGATGGTGTTGTTCTTGTCGTTGCCGATGGTGACGGCCTTGGTGTCCGGGAAGATCGTATCCGAAATCAAACGCTCGTCGTACACTAGGCCGATGCGCAACACCGTGCGATCACGCGTTACTGTCGGAGTCGTGTCCGCGCGCACGAACTGGAACATCACCGTGACGTCGCCGACCACGAGCGAGCCGCCCGCCACGCCCTCGACCGGGACGCAACGCTTGCCGCGAATCGTGCGGGCTTCGGACGCCGCCGCCGTGCCACGCAAGCTGATGCGCGCGCTGGGATCCTGTGGAGCCACGAGGTAGTACTGGCCGCCGTCTAGCAGCAACAGTTCGAAATTGTCCGGGAAATCCGGGTGCAACTTGGGCGAGACCTGGATCGTCGAGCCCGGGCGGATGCCAACCGTGACGTCGATGCGCCGGTCGAGCAGTTCCTCTTGGATGATGCTGCCGCGGTAAACGATGCCCAGGCGGACGTTGCGATTGTTCGTACTCATGCTTCCCCTTGCTCGGGTACACCATCGTTGGGTCGCGCGGCGACATCACGAGGTCGGTCGCGCGGCCATGTGCTCAGTCAAGTACTCGAAATTCCAGGCGGCGTCACCCACTCACACAGCGCATCGCGGCGACAGTATCGGCGCGAGCCTGGCCTGTCAACGATGGTCTGGAGGGTCCCGACCTCGTGTCGGTTCGCCGCCACTGCATGCAGACGCGCGAAGTCCCGAATCGATCTGAACCCGGAACCACGCCAGACGCAAGGAATCGCACCAGCCGGTGCTGCCCGCGCGATGCCACGCTGCTTGTGCGTGAGCGAGCCGCCGCGTAGACTCTCTGGCCGCCGGCGCGCCCGGGCAGGAAGGCACGACAATGCGCAATTCCGTTCCCGCCCTTTGCGCTGTGCCTGCCCGCCCCTTGCTGGCTCGCTGGACTCCACGCCGCCGCGCCAGCTTGTTCGCGCTCACCGCAACGCTTTGCTTGGCCGCTTGCGCCACCGAGTCGCCCGGGCCGGCACCGGCTGCGGTCGTCGCGCCGTCGCCGCGCACTCGCCAGGATTTCCTTACCGAAGCGGATTGGCAAAAAGAACTGACCGCTTCGCCCGACCTCAAGGTCCTGGCCGACGCCGCTGGCGCACCTCGCCGGGCTGCAGGCGTCATCGAAGACGAGTCCGGTCGCCGCCTGATCTGGGCCGAATACGCCGCCGCCGCGACCACGCCCCGCGAACAGGTCGCAGCCATCTTCCTCAGTTGCAAGGCCCCGGTCGCCAAAGCGGCGGCGGTGTGTACGGCGGGCAAGGCAAGCTACACGGCGACGGGCGCGACGCTCACGGATGCGGCCGGCAAGCCCATGGAAACCGTGGCCATCGGCGATCCGGTGTTGGCCAAGACCTTCGTCAACCATGATCTGAAGAATCCCACCACCGTGCTCGCGCCCCTGAACCGCGCCTACCACGTCGACCCTGTGGAAGCGGCGGCCCAGGCGGACGTCAGCGGATTCGGCAAGCGGCGTCTGGTCGTGGTCTCGGCCTACGGTCCCGCGGTCGGCGTCAACGTGCAACCCATCGTCGCGGCTGCGCAAAAGTCCGCGCTGTTCGACACCGTCACGGTAATGGACTTCGCCCGACGCGCGGATCTGCAGGCGATCGTGCCGACGATGACGCCCCACGACGTGCTGGTCTGGGTGGGCGCCGGCGTGCTCGAGACCAAGAGCGGCGTGACCACGACGGTGGGCCTCACCTTGTCGCGTGGCGTGCTCGGCGACGAGATGATCCACCTCAACGATCCGTTGGCCCTTGGCGAAAAGCGTCTGATCGGCGGGCTGTTGGACGCTCCCGCGCTCGGTGGTCCCGGCCTGCTCGTGTTCGCCGGCAGCCGCACGGTCAATCCCACGGGCGGCAGCGCGGCGCTGGCGACGGCCTGGCAGGACCATCCGGTGCGGCCGGTGGTCGGCTTCTCCGGCAAGATCACGGCCAAAGAGGCGATCGCGGCAACGGCGGCGCTGCTCGACCAGTTGGGCGCGGGCAAGACCCTGGACGTCGCGGTGCAGGCGGGCGGCCATGGCATGGCGGCGACCGGAACACCCGCAATGCTCAAGGCTTGGAAGCAGGCGCGGGCGGCGAGCGGCTTCTGGGCGGGCACGCCTGGGGGCAAGGTCCCGGTTTCGGCCCTGCTGTCGGTGCCGATCAAGATCGACCCGGTCTGCGTACAAAGCGCCAGTCCCTGCGACTACAAGCAGTTCAGTGCCGAAAAAGACGCCGGCAACAAGGTCGAATCCACGCAACTGCACGCTGGCACTGCGGTCTTCGATTGCGCCCCGACTTTCAACGGTCCGTGGTTCGCCTGTTCGGGCAAGAACGACGCCACTGGGCAACTGTTCGAGCTCAAGGGCCTGCTGCTCGGCACCACGCTTGGCGAGCATGCGCTGATCTACATCAACGGCTCGGCCAGCCACGCGGTGCAGGACATCGTGGTGGTCGGCAACGCCACGATCGGCAAGGTCGACGCGGGCGGCGGTTCGACCACGCTGTACATCGGCGGCCAGAGTGCGCTTTCTCCCGCCGCGGCATCCACCTACGTCGACGCCGAAGGTCACTGCTGCGTGGCCAGTAGCCCGCTCATCCAGGACAACGCCCAGGCGGGCAAGCTCGTCCTCAAGTTCTGAACATCATGCACGCTTCGTTCCTCGTCCTTCGGCAAACCAGGTGACAGCGATGACCTCCTACTCGGGCAAGCTCTCCGGCGTCGGCATGCGCATCAGCATCGTCGCCGCGCGCTTCAACCACTTCATCACCGATCGCCTGCTCGAAGGCGCCATCGACACGTTGGTGCGCGCCGGCGTCGAGGAGTCCGCGATCGACGTCGTGCGCGTACCCGGCGCCTTCGAAATCCCGCTGATGGCGCAGGTCCTGGCTGAAACCAAGCGCTATGACGCGGTGTTGTGCCTCGGTTGCGTGATCCGGGGCGCGACCGCCCACTTCGATTACGTCGCCGGCGAATGCGCGCGCGGCATTCAGGACGTGTCGCTGCGAACGGGCATCCCCGTGCTGTTCGGCGTGCTGACCACCGACACGATCGAGCAGGCCATCGAACGCGCCGGCACCAAGGCGGGCAACAAGGGCGGTGATTGCGCGCTGGGCGCCATCGAACTGGTCGACGTGTTGCGCCAGGTCAGGAAGTCGGGTTCCAAGTAGCGTTTTTCATGCAGTGTTGTCAGGTCAGGCAAAGGCTGCGCGGCGACGCCGGTCGGGAGAGTGGTCATGGGCAGTCGCCGCAGGGCGCGCGAATCGGCGCTGCAGGTCCTGTTCGGGCTCGATTGGGTCAACGTCCAAGCCGATGTGGCGATGGAAGAGTACTGGACCCGTTTTGCCGGAGAACGTCCCGCCTCCTATGAGGATGTCCGCCGCCATTGCTCGGAACTCGTGCTGGGCGTGCTCGAAAGCAAGGCCGCGATCGACGCCAAGGTGCAGGCCGCGTCGCACCATTGGAAGCTCGATCGCATGAGCGCGGTGGATCGCAACATCCTGCGCGTGGCGGCGTTCGAGATCCTCATGCTGCCCGAACGGGTGCCGCGCAAGGTCGCGATCAACGAAGCCATCGAGATCGCCAAGAAGTTCGGCAATGAAGACAGCGGCGCCTTCGTCAACGGCATCCTCGACCGCATCGCCCAGGATCAGGCGCGCGTGGACAAGCCGCGCAAGCCGCGGGCCGGCGGGCAAGAGGGCACGGCGTCGAAGGAAACCGCGCTGCCATTGGCTGATCCTGCGGCGGTGGAGCCCGAGTTGGCGGCCCCGGAAGTGGATCTGGCGGCTGCCACACCGAGCGTCGAGCAGGAGTAGGTCAGCGTGAAGCTCCGGATGACGCAACCGCGCCTGGAATCGCTGGACGATCTCGGTGGCGAGCCGCAGGTCGGCGTGCAGCGTTGCCTCGTGCTGACGAGCTTTTCGGACGATCGGCCCCTGCGCGGCTTGACCGGGCTGGTCGACTGGCGCCTGAACGGTCAGCTTTCCCGCCTGATGCTCAAGGATTTCATCGACTGCCACTACCAGGAGGCGATGCTGACGCCGATCCCGGGCCGGCTGCCGTTCGAGCGCCTGCTGCTGGTCGGCATGGGGCGGCGCGGCGAGTTCAATGCGCAGCGCTTCGAGGACGTCTGCCGGTTCTGCTTCAAGACGCTGGCCGAGATGGAAGTGCTGCACTTCGCGATGACCTTGCCCGGGCGCGTGGGCCTGGACGTAGGACTGCGGCAGGCCCTGGCCGGGTGGCGGCGGGCGCTGTCGGAATCGTTTATGCCCAAGGAGTTGCGCGAACTGGACGTGACGATCCTGGAAACGCCCGAGGTGCAGCGCGAGCTGGCCGAGCCGATGCGGGTGCTGGTCAAGGAGCTGGAGGCGGTGGCGGCCAAAGGCTAGGTCTTTTCGCTAGTCCGCGTCCGCCATCGGCGCCGGAGCCGTCAGCGCGCTGATCGCCGGCATCGCGGCCAACAAGCTCGGCGCAATCATGCGCTTCTGCGTCAGCCACTGCGTCCAGAAGGTCGCCGGCGTCGCGTGCGCGCCCTTGCCCGGCTGGAACTTGAAGCCGACCAGTCGTTCAATCCAGCGCGCCGCGTTGTCCCGGTAGGGCGCCGGCAGCACCAACGCCTGCACCAGCACCGGCAGCGCCGAGCGATCCAGCGTTTTTACTGCCAATCCGCGCAGTTGCATGCCTGCCAACGCCACGCTGTCCCGGGTCGCCCCGTCTGGCAGCCGCTCCAGGAAGCTCGCCCACAGCTTGTGTTCCATAGCCGGGTCCAATGGCCCTGGCAGCAAGTTCTCCGGATCCGCTGCCGCCAGCAGATCCGCGGTCGTGCGGTTGACGATGCGCCCCAGGGTCCGCCGCGCCGCCTCTTGCACCAGCGGGCTGGGGTCCGCCAGCAGGGGCAGGGCCGCGCGAGCCACGTGCAGTGACTGGCTTTCGCTCAGCAATTGCACCGCCAGTTCGCGCACTGCCAGCGTCGGCACGTCGAACCGCGTCGAGATCAGCACGCGCTGGTCGGTGAAATGCCCAGGAATCGCCTCAGGTTCCACGATGGCCAGGGCCTGCATCGCCTGGGCCAGCAGCGCCGTGTCCTGCTCGCGCGCAATCGCCGCCTGCAAGCCCTGCGCGACGCCAGCCGGACGCCACTCGACCACCGCTTTCAGAGCCGCTTGGCGCACTTCCGGCGCGGTGTCGGTCAAGGCCTTCAACACGGCGCGTGCAGAACCGTCGTCGCGATACAGCGCCAAGAGTCGCACCGCACCCGCACGCAACTTCACGTCTTCACTGCGCAAGGCCCGGCGAATTTCCGCGAGACGGGCTTGCACGGCCGGCGAACGACCGAGAGCCTCGGGTGGCGCGCGCGAGGCGTCGAGACAGCCCTCGGTCGCGTCATCCTGGCTGCAGCCGATGCGCAAGTGCAGGTGATCGTTGTGCGGAAGCGCGCCGTGCGGCTGGTGCAGGATGGCATTGACCTTGGCGATGACCTCCTTGTCCTCCTTCTTCTTGACCGCGTACGCCAGCAGCGGCTGCTTGAGCCAGTTCGCGATGAACAAGTACTGGATCTCGGGGCCTCGGCCATTTTGTGCCGGGCCCGAACAGCGTGTGGCCAAGGCCTTGACCAACTCCCAGTTGGCCGCGACGTCGAAACGCAGCGGTTCCGGCGAATCGGTGGTCTCGAGCGCGGCGTTGAAGTGGTAAAGGTGCTCGGGAACGCCGATCTTGCCTTTGGGGGTGCGGACATAGAACCCGAGGTCGGCGTCGCGGCCGTTGTGGTGCGACACGCTCCAGGGCAAGGTGCCGCCGCCCATGCGCGACAGGTTGCCCAAGTGCAACTTCTGGCCGGGAAACTGCTTGCTGACCCGTTGCGCTGCGCACAGCAGCAGGCCCTTCATTTCGTCCGTGGTGAAGCGGGTCTGGCGATCGGCGACCTTGGTCAGCACCCGGTGCGTCGGCCCCTCGGCCTCGAATTCCGCCGCGTCGACGAGAAAGCCCGTCGTCACGGTGCCCATGGAGATCGAGCCCTTGGCGCGCGAGGCGATGCGCGGATAGGCGTCGGCTTGCAGCGGCAGGACCAAGGGATGCAACTCGGCGTCGCTGTCACGGCGCGCGTGGTGCAAAAGCGGTTCACCCAGGCGCAGATCGCCGTCGGATTGGAAGGCGGCGGTCGGGGTCGGTCCGGGCGGCGCGGGCGGCATTTCGTTCAGGGCAGCGGCGTGTTCGTTCAGCGCTGCACCAAGCTGGGGCGACTCGCGCAACGCCAGATCGCCTACACCGCATGCGGTCAGCAGCAACGCCGGCATGAGCAAGTGTTTCGCCAGGCGGAGTTGCGATAGAATGCGCGTCACCATCCTGCCCCGGCTCGCGAGCTTCTTCTTGGGCCGATCGGGCCCGAAGCGCGAGTCTGTCTGCAGAATACCACAACCCAGGACGTGGGCGAGAAATGCCGCTGCGTGGGCGGTCGATCACACCTGCGTTTCGGCGCACTCGCGGCCAGTCAGACCGTCTGTTGTGCCTTGGCCCTGCGACCGTGCGACTGGAAGGCTTCCCGAATGAACGTGCCGAGGTAGCTGAGCGCCGAGACCACCGAGAACACCATGCTGAGCGCGAGCAGGGTCAGGCCGACGCGGTGGTAGTCGACGATGCCACGGAACAGCAAGAAATCGCTGTCGATTGGGAAGTGGACGAGCAGGCCGACGAGTCCGGTCATCTGCACCGCGGTCTTCCACTTGCCCCAGCGATCGCTCGCCAGTTCGAAGCCTTCCTCGGCGGCGATGGCACGCAGGCCGGTGATGGCGACCTCGCGGGACAGCAGCAGGACCACCAGCCAGGTCGGCGCGCGGTCCAGGGCCACCAGTTCGATGAGGCAGGCCATGACCAGCAGCTTGTCGGCCAGGGGATCGAGGAAACGCCCGAACACTGACTGGAGATTCAGGTTTCTTGCCAGCCAGCCGTCCAGGAAGTCGGTGATGCACGCCAGCGCGAACAGGGCCGTCGCCCAAAAAGCCGCCCAATGCGCATGCCAGGCGCCGAACGCCAGATCGTCGGACTGCGCCATCATCCACATCACGAACGGGATCACGACAACGCGAGCCATCGTCAAGCAATTCGGAAGGTTGAGGAACTCCTCCCGGAATGCGGAGCGGGCCTGTTTCGGCTTCTTCTTGGCCCGTCGCTTGCCGGCCTCGTCCATCGGGCACCTCGTGTTTGGGGGCTGAGCTTGGCCGAGAAGGCGGGCTGAAGCCTAGCATGCCGGCCTGGCGCCTGCGAGAGCCGAACCCGAACCCGAACCCGGAGATGAGCCGGGGCCGGAGCCGGGGCCGGGGCCGGAGCCGGGACCGAACCCGAACCCGAACCCGTTTTCGAGGGGCGAGGAGCGGATAGCTCCGATTCCTCGAAAACGGGCAGGGCGTGTAGCGACCGCAGGGAGCGGACGTCCCTGCCCTGACCCGAACCCGACCCCGACCCCGCGGAATCGACCAGCCCCGCCGTGTGTTGACCCCGACGACGGCCGATTGCGTGGTCAGCCTGCCGTGCGCCTGCTACCCTGTTCTCTGGCCGTTGCTGTCCCTTCCAACCCTGTACATGGCAAAAGCAATGGAATTGCTCTATTACCTAGCATTCGGACTGCTCGGTGGCGTCGTCTTGAACGTAATGCCGTGCGTGCTGCCCGTGCTGACCATGAAGGTCTTCCATCTGGTGGAGCATGGCGCTTCGGACAGGCGTTCCCAGCATTTGCATGGCCTTGCCTACGCGGGCGGGGTGTTGGCGTCGTTCCTGGTGCTGGCGATCGGCGTCATCGCACTGCGGGCTTCGGGTGAACGGGTCGGCTGGGGCATGCAGTTCCAGCATGCGCCGTTCGTGGCCACCATGGTCGGCGTGATCTTCGTATTTGGCCTCAATGCGTTGGGCGTGTTCGAGTGGAACGTGTCGCTGTCCGGACGGCCCGGTCATCAAGGCTACGGCGGCTCATTCGTCAACGGCGCCTTCGCGGCGGTGATGTCGACTCCCTGTTCGGCACCGTTCCTCGGCACGGCGGCAGCCTTCGCGCTGGGGGCCGGCGCGCTGTGGTGGCACACGCTGGCGTTGTTCCTCTCGATTGGCTTGGGTCTCGCGCTGCCGTTCCTGCTCGTCAGCTTCGTCCCGGCGATCGCCAGGGTCTTGCCGCGGCCGGGTCCGTGGATGGAAACCTTCAAGCAGCTCACGGGCTTCACCCTGTTGGCCACGGCGGTCTGGCTGTTCGGCACGCTGCAGGCGCAGGTCACGCGCGAGGCGGCGACGGGCTTCCTGGCCTTCCTGCTGGTGCTGGCTGTCGCGCTGTGGGGCGTGCACCGATTCGGCGGCATGCTGTACGGCACGATGCGGCGGCTGGTGGTGCGCGGACTGGCGGCGGGTCTGGTGGCAGTGGCGGCCATGCTGTTCGTCCACCTCGACAAGCCCCCGGTCATCAAGGCGGCGCAGGCCATTGACATCGCGTCGGTCAATCCGGGCACCGCGCGAAAGCCACAGATCGAGCCGGTGGTCGTGGACGGGCACATCGCCTGGACGCCGTTCGATCCGGACCGCGTGACCGCCGAACTCAAGCGCAAGCGCCCAGTCTTGATGGATTTCACCGCGGAATGGTGCGCGAACTGCAAGACCAACGAACGCGTGTCGCTCGAGACCGAAAAGGTGCGCAAGGCCTTGGCTTCCTCGAACATCCTGCCCATGAAGGCGGATTGGACCAACCAGGACGACGTGATTGGCGAGTGGCTGGACAAGCTCGGGCGCAGCGGCATTCCGGCGTACGTGATCTATCTGCCTGATGGAACACGAGATGTACTGCCCGAGGGTCTCGTTTCGGCGGACCAATTCGTGACGAGCATTGAGGCCGCCGCCAAACGGTTCCCGCCCGGCCAGCAGGTCGCCGTCCAGTAGCCGAGCTTGCGTCCTGGTTGCGCAATCCAACCAACGCGCCTATATTGCTGGCCCCCTCGTTCAGACCTCGGCGCGCGTGCTCCGGGATCGACGCAGCGGACCTCAGCGTCGACACTCGTCCTTGCAGAGACAGGTCGACCCACTTCGCCGGCGAACCGAGAGGGTTTGCCCAACCGAGGCTCAGATGAAGCAGGAAGGCCACCCCAAGTACATCGTCGCCAACGTCAAGTGCGGCTGCGGCAACACGTTCCAGACCCGTTCGACCGCTGGCGACATGCAGGTCGACATCTGCTCGAATTGCCATCCGTTCTACACCGGCAAGCAGCGCTTGCTGGACACCGCGGGTCGCGTCGATCGCTTCAACCGTCGTTTGCAGCAGGCCGCTCCGGCAGCCGCCGCGAAGTAAGCCCGAGCCCGAGCCCGAA
>CAYHHL010000037.1:0-17693 GCA_964356325.1 uncultured Enterobacteriaceae bacterium
ACGGGTTCGGGTGCGGGTTCGGGTGCGGGTTCGGGTGCGGGTTCGGGTGCGGGTTCGGGCGTAAGTTCAGGCGCCTTCAGCAGTTCCGGCTCAGGGCAGGTCTGACGCTCCTGCGTCGCTCTATGACCTGCCCGTTGTCGAGGAATCGAAGCTATCCGCTTCTCGCCCCTCGACAACGGTTCCGGCCCCGACACTTCGCAACGCCCGCAAACCTTTCAGTATCTTCTCCGGCGTCACCGGCAATACGTCGATCCGCACGCCCACCGCGTCGAAGATCGCATTGCAAATCGCCGGGATCGCACTGTGCAGTGGCCCCTCGCCCGCTTCCTTGGCCCCGTACGGTCCGCGCGGATCCGGCCTCTCCACCACGAAGGCGTGCAATTCTGGGGTGTCCAGCGCCGTCGGCATCCGATAGTCCAACAGCGAACTGTGCGCCAGCAGGCCTTCCACGCCCGGTCCCGGGTCGCGCTTCTTGCCGTCGTCCCGCAGCCCCGAAGCCATCACATGGTGGTGCTCCATCACGGTTTCCGCGGCGCCCATGTACACCGAGCCTTCGATCTGGCCTTCGACCAGCACCGGCGAAAGGGCCTTGCCGCAGTCGTGCGCGCACCAGACGTGGTCGATCGTCACCTCGCCGGTGTCCTCGTCCACCGTGACTTCGGCGATGTGGGCCGTGAATGAATACGCGGGACTGGCGCCGATCGTGCCGCCCCGGTAGTCGCCGTGCACGTTCTCGCGCGGCGTCTGGTAGCTGCCCGTGGCGCCCATCGTGCCGAACTGGACTTCGGCCAACACGAAGGCTTCCTGGATCGGCAGCCACACCGAAGGATCGTCCAGGCGCTGGGCCCGCCGTTCCGCCAGGATCACGTCGCGTTTCTGACAGCCCCAGTGCTTGGCCACCGCCTCGCGCACCTTGCCGCCCAGATCGCGCGCCGCGTTCAGGCATGCGTTGCCGGCCATCAGGGTGATGCGTGAACTGTAGGCGCCGAGATCTACGGGGCAAAGGTCGCTATCCGCGGCGATGACCCGCACGTCGTCCAAAGTCACGCCCAATTCCTCGGCGGCGACCACCGCGAGCATGGTCGAACTGCCCTGGCCGATGTCGCTCGTGCCGGCGAACACCCGTACCCTGCCCGACCGATCCAGGCAGATCTGCACGCCGGATTGCGGCAACTCGCTGGGATAGATGCAGTAGTTCGTGCCGCTGATGTAGGTGGATCCGGCCACGCCCAGGCCCTTGCCGCGCGGGAGCTTGCCGTGGCGGTCCTTCCAGCCCGAGGCCTGTTCGACCATGGCCAGGCATTCCAGGAAACCGCTCGATCCGACGTGGAACTCATTGATGGTGGTGGTGTTCTCGCCGATGAAGTTGCGCCGCCGCAGCTCGATCGGATCGATCGCCAACGCCCGCGCCGCCTTGTCCAACTGCACTTCGATGGCAAACCGGGGCTGCACCGAACCGTGGCCGCGCTTGGGCCCGCACGCCGGCTTGTTGGTGTAGACGCGCGTCGAGTCGAACCGGTAGCTCTGGAAGACGTAAGGCGATCCGAGCAGTTGCCCCGAGTAGTAGGTCGTCACCAGGCCAAACGAGCTGTAGGCGCCGCCGTCCAGGATCGCCCGCGAGTCGACCGCCAGGATCTTGCCGTCGGCAGCGAACGCGGTCTTGTAGTGCATCTCAAAGGGGTGCCGGCCACGGTGCGCCAGGAAGACTTCCTCCCGCGTATACAGCAACTTGACGGGGCGTCCGGTCTTCATCGACAGCTTGGCGACGGCGAATTCCAAGTCGAACGGCTCGGACTTGCCACCGAACGCGCCGCCGACCAGAGGCTGGATGACGCGGATGCGATTCGCCGGCAGTTCCAAGACCTTGGCCAGTTCGCGGTGTAGATAGTGCGGCACCTGCGTCGAGGACCACACCGTCAGCAGGCCGTGCGTGTCGTAATGGCCGATGGCGCAATGCGGTTCCAGCGCCGCGTGGGTCGAGCCGTGAAAGCCGTACTCGCCTTCGACCACCAAAGGCGCGGAATCCAGAAACCCTTGCACATCGCCGAACTCCAGCTTGACGTGCTTGCTGATGTTGCCGTGCCTGTTGCCCTCGTGGATCTTGACGTGCGGATGCTCCAGCGCCGCTTTGGGCGTCACCAACGGCTGCAACACCTCGTATTCCACCACGATCAGCTTGCAAGCCGCCGCCGCGACCTCCTCGCTCACCGCCGCCACCGCCGCCACCGCGTCGCCGATGTAGCGCACCTTGTCCACGGCCAGCGCGCACTCATCGGGCGTCCACGGGATGATCCCGTAAGGCGTAGGCATTTCCGCGCCGACCACCACGGCATGCACGCCGTCCAACTGTTCGGCCAGCGTGGTGTCCAGGCGCACGATGCGGGCGTGGGCGTGCGGCGAGCGCAGGATCTTGGCGTGCAGCATGCGCGGCAACACGATGTCGTCGGTATACTTGGCGATCCCGGTCATGGCATCGAGCGAGTCCGGCTTGCCGTGCCTCGCGCCGACGACGCGCAACACCTTGGTTTCGCTCGTACTCACAGCGCCTCCTCGCTCATGCCCAGCGCCCCCATGTCGGCGTCGTCGTGCGATCGGCTGCGCGCCAGCATCTCGCGCCCGGCTGCCTCGACGGCCTCGATGATCTTGGTATAGCCCGTGCAACGACACAGGTTTCCGCCCAACGCCTCGGCGATGCCCTGGCGCGTCAGTTCGCCCTCCTCGACCGCGAGCCGTTCCAGGTACGCCGACGCCGACATCAGCATGCCGGGCGTGCAGAAGCCGCACTGGGCGGCATTGCCCCGCGCGAACGCCGCCTGCAACGGGTGCGCTTCCCCGCCGACGCCCATGCCTTCCACGGTTTCCACTGATCTTCCCTGGGCTTCCAACGCGAGCGTGATGCACGACAAATGCGGCTCGCCGTCGATGCGCACCGTGCAAGTGCCGCAATCGCCCTTGTCGCAGCCCTGCTTGGTGCCGGTCAGTCCCGCGGAATAGCGCAACAATTCCAGCAGGGTCCAATGGCTCGGCGCGGCGATGGTCGCGGGTTCGCCGTTGAGCGTCAGGCTGATGAGCGCGATGCGCCGGGCCCGCGTAGGATCGATGGGAGTGGCTGAATTCACGGCGTCCTCGCGGTCACTTGGCCTTGCCAGGCTTGGTCTTGCCCGACTTGGCACTGCCCTTGGCCTTGGGCGGCAGCGGCTGGGTCGGCGCGATCAACGCGGGGCGCACGCCGAAATCGAAGTTCAGCGTCACCGCGCCCGGCGAAACCGAGGATTTCGTCAGGATGCGCATGGGCTTGCCCTTCTTCAGCGCCGTGCCGTTCAACAGCGTGCCGTGGCGCGAGCCCAGGTCCTCGATGTGCACCACCCCGTTCAGGTAGGTGAAGCGGACGTGCTGCGCGGCCACGCTCGCATCGGCGATCACCACGTCGGCGGGCGGCGCGTTGCCCAGCACCATCGTGGGCTTGTCCAACGGATACGTGGTCTTGCCGTCTTCGGTGGTCAGCGTGCCCCACACGACCTTGGTTTCGGTCGCACCAGCCGGCGGTTCGGCTGCCCAGGCTTGCAGCGCGGCGGTCGACAACATCAGGGCGAGGCAGGCGGCGGACAGGCGAACGTAGCGCACGGGACACCTCGGCAGCGCTGGCAGCGCCTGGGCTGGCAGGATCGGGTTTGGCCGCGTCCGGGTCAAGCGCGCGGCCGGGTTCGGTCACGGCAAGGCTCGAACCGCGCCCACGCACCGCTTCGCCCAGGCGAGCAAATCCGCAGGCGGCTCGCTCAGTTGCCGACGATGCAGCCTGGCCACCACCCGCGCACCGCACACCGCGTTCAGCAGCAACATCCACTCGATCCGCGCGAGATCGGTCTCGTCGAACAGCACCTCGACCACCGTCAGCCCCTCGCTCTGCAACTGCGCCAGCGTCGTCCCCGGCAGCGGCGCGGCTTGCGGCCCCGGCGTCGCGATCCGGCCATCGTCCAGACCGAACAGCACGCTCGCGGTCGCACCCTCGCTCAACCAGCCGTCCACACTGCGCAACAGCACCTCGTCGGCACCACTCGCCCGCCGCAGCGCCAGATCCGCGGCGATGCCCACGTGTTTGCAACCGTTGAACCACGCGGCAGGATTGCGCACCAGGGGCCCCAGCACCACGGTCGCGGGCGGCGGCTGCAGTTCCTGGGGCGTGACCGGCCGCGCTTCCACCAGCAGGGACACGGCGCCGGCGTCGTTCGGCATGCAGGTCACCCGCACGCGCATCTGCGCGAGTTCAGAGCCGATCGCCTGCCTGATCGCGATCGCCAGTTCATCCAACGTCGGCGCCCGGACTCCCAACCGCTGCGCACCGCGCGCCATCCTCTCGACATGATGGGCAAAAGCTGGCGGCGGCCCGTCCAGCCACAGCAGCGTCTCGTACACCGCTTCGCCGCGCCACAGGGCCTGCGCCGGGGCCTGCACCGGGCAACCGTCCAACCACGCGAACATCGCTCACCTTTTCCGCAATACGGAACTTTGCATCGCGCCCAGCCAGCGCAGGGCCCCGCGCGCCTTCAGCCGAATCTCCTGCCACTCGCGTTCCGGCTGCGAATCCGCGACGATCCCTGCACCTACGGACAGTTGCGCGCCACTTGCGGTCAGCAGCACCTGGCGGATGCCGACCGCCCAGTCCGCCCGCCCGTCCGGCAGCCACACGCCCGCCGTGCCGCAATAGGGCCCGCGCCGCCGCCCTTCGAGCCGCGCAATCACGTGCATCGCTTGGATTTTTGGACAGCCTACCACCGAGGCCGGCGGCAGGGTCGCCGCGAGCAGACCCGCGCCATCGTGGGGTTGCCGCAAGATGCCGCGCACTTCGCTTTCGAGGTGCCACAGCGTCGCGTACGGCACGGCTTGCAGCAGCACCGGCACCTGCACGCTGCCCCACTCGCAAGCCCGCTGCAGATCGTTGCGCACCATGTCGACGATCATCGTGTTTTCCGCGGCTTCCTTCGCATCGTCGGGCAAGGCCAGGGCTTCCGCCGCGTCGTCGCAGGGATCGGCATGGCGCGGCGCCGTGCCCTTGATCGGCCGCGAGGACACAGAGTCGCTCGCCACCGCCAGGAAGCGCTCCATCGACCCCGAAAGCAGGCGATACCCTTGGCCTTGCCACGCCAACGCCAGCGGCACCGGCTGGGTCGACTGCACGGCCGCCAGCAGGTCCGCGAGCGGCACGTCGAGCAGCGCCACCTCGGGCAAGTGCGCGGCCACGCTCAGGTTCACCTGGTAGATCTCGCCGGCGCGAATCGCTTCGAGGGCCTGCGCCACGGCCGCTATCAGCGCGGGTCCCTGGCGCAGCAGATCCGCGGGCTCCGGCAGTTGTCGCCCGTGGCTCGCTTGCGGCAGCACGGCTGGCTGCAAGTCCTCGGGAAGAAAGGCAATCAGGTCGGCATCCGGCAGGTCGTCCAGGCCGGGCTGCAGCGGCACCGATTCCAACGCCGCGCCCAGTTCGTAGCCCAGCCAGCCCGCGACCGCCAGCCCGGCGTCGTGCCACCGCTGAGCCTGGGCCAGAACCGCGCGCGCCTGCTCGGCATTCCCTTGCAGCCGCACGGTCAGGCGGTCCCGCACCGCCCGCGCCGGCAACGCGATCGCCGCGCCGTCCTCGGCCAGCACCTGCCAACGCCGCGGACCTTGGCCGGCAAGCAGCAGAACTGGCGATGGATCCTGGGTTGGCACGCGGCGGTGTCCTCGCTGTGGGCGGTCATGGCCATTTCAGAAGAGGCGCGCGACCGCGGGCCATGGTACACCGCCTGGGCACCCTGGACGACTGACGCCGATGCAGCTTGCGCCTCACGCCCCCACTTCGGAACTCGCAGCGCCCGCTGAGGCGACCGAACACTTGCGGGCGGCGCACGAGTACCTGCGCGCCATCGAGAATTGCTTCGTGCAAATCAGGGGTCGCGGCGTGCAGTGGTCGCCGGACGACGGGGCGCGCGCGCATTCCTGGCATGCGGCGGGTCTGCCCTTGGGCGCGGCCTTGCGGGTGTTGGCGGCGCGGGTCAAGGCGTACCGGTTCACGCACGGCGAGCGGGCGCGACTGCCGATGACGCTGGCGTGGTACGAGCCGGCAATCCTGCAGCAATGCAAGCACCTGCAGCGCTTCGGCCGTGGGTTACCGTTGGACGTGCAAGGCGCGGAACCACCGGAACCGGGCCTGTTGGACCTGCTGGACGCGCTGCCAGCGCTGCTTCAGGCGGTCGAGAATCCCGTGACGGAGCGGGCATACCGGCAGGCGTTCGCGGTGTTGGACGAGGCGCTGCAGGGTCAACCGGTGGCGCAGGACGACGACGCGATCGACGCGGTGATCGAGAAGTGTCGAACCAAGATGCTCAAGACGCTGCAACAGGGCCTGGACGAGACCGCGGCGCTGCAGTTGCAAACCGACGTCGATGGGCAAATGCAGCCGTGGCGGGGTCAGTTGAGTCGCAAGGCCTTGGCGTCGCGGCGAACGTCCCTGGTGCAACGGTGGCTGCTGGCGCACCATGGCGCGTGCCTGCCGACGCGGCGCGGTTGGCTGGCCGACGAAAGCTAGCTTGTTATTTCTGGAGGATAGCGGATGGCAGCGTGCCGGGCCGAACAGGATCAGGACTGCGCACAATGTGGCGGCGAGGGCATCGTCACCCGACCGGGCAACACGTTTGCGGAAGCCCAGTTGTGCAGCCACATGCTGGCTTGTCAGGCGTGCCGCGGCTCCGGCTATCGACCCGCGCGCGACTCGCAGGGCTACGATGTGATGCAACCGTGTGATCTCGTGCGGATCAAGGCCAAGGCGGCGACGTATACCCGGGCGGAGATCCCGGCGCGCTACCACGCAGCGACGCTGGCGACCTTCAGCCACCGCGGCGGCAACCAGTCCAAAGTGCTGATGGCGTTCGCGCACTTGACGCACACCTTCGAGCGGATCGTGCAGCCGGGCGGCCACCTGCCGACGGGCACGCGCGGCATCGGCCTGTCGGGACCGCCGGGCGTGGGCAAGACGCACCTGCTGGTGGCGATGGCGCGCAACCTGGTGCTCGACTTCGGCGTGCGCGTGAAGTTCACGGACTTTTCGCACCTGCTGTGGTCGCTGAAGGCGGGCTTCGACGCGGGCCAGGGCGAGGACGCGCTGATTGCGCCGCTGGTCGGCACCGAAGTGCTGTTCATCGACGAACTGGGCAAGGGCCGGGCCAGCGAATGGGAGCAGAGCATCCTCGACGCCATCGTGAGCGCTCGCTACAACCGCCGGCTGACGACGTTTTTTGCCACGAACTATCAGTTGCAGGAGCCGCGGACATTGGACGCCAACGACGCGCATCGGCGGTTCGCGGGCGGTGAGGACAAGACGCCGCTTCAGCAGTCCCTGGCCAGCCGGATCGGCGAACGCGTGGTGTCGCGACTGACCGAGATGTGCGATCTGCACGCGATCGAAGGCCCCGATTCGCGGCAGGTAGTGGGTGGGGCGACGGATGCTCGCAAGCCAGCCGCCGCGCCTCGACCGGGCAGGTGACGAGGTGATCTGCCCGCATTGTGGACACGAGCAGCGGGATGCGAGCGAGTGCGTGCGGTGTGGGACGCTGGTGGAAAGGTACAAGGCAAGGGTTGCGCGGGGTTCGGAGGCGGGAACGGGTTCGGGGGCGGGTTCGGGGGCGGGAACGGGTTCGGGTTCGGGTTCGGGCATGAGTCATGGAACCTCCAATAGTTCTCGCTCCAATCCCGGCTCCGGCTCCGGCCCCGGCTCCGGCCCCGGCTCCGGTCCCGGTTCCGGTCCTGGCTTCCGTTCCTTCGCCTGGCTGCCGCCCCGGCCCCCATCGCTCGCCAAGCGCGCCCAGTTCTTCCAGCAGCTCGGTCGCCTCGCCGGCGCTGGCATTCCACTGGACGAAGCCCTGGCTACGGTCTTGCCACTGGCTGGCGAAGGCGCGCTGCAGGCAGCGATCGAAGCCATCCGCGTCGATCTGCACGCCGGTGCTGGCTTGCCCGCGGCCATGGCCCGGCATCCGCTGGCGTTCGACGAGGTCGAGGTCGCTCTCGTCGAGGCCGCCACCCACACCGGAGAATTGGTCCGTGTCTGCGCGCACTTGCACGAACGCTTGACCGCCGCGGCGGAAGTGCGCAAGTCCGTGCTGGCCGCGCTGACCTATCCGCTGTTCGTGGTGGTGTCCTCGGCCGTTCTGATGCCGGCGCCCTTGCTCTTCACCGAGGGGCTTTCGGCCTTCCTGCTCGCGGCCGGTTGGCGTTTCGCGCTGATCGGCGCCGTCGTGGCCGCGGTGTTCCTGGCCGGTCCAGCCTGGCTGGCGAAACCGAACGTGCGCGGGCGGTTGCTGGCATTCGCGGCGCGGGTTCCGGGCCTCGATCGGGCGATGACCCACCGGCGTCTCGCGTTGGCTTTGGACGTGCTGGCGCGCAGCGTGCGCGTCGGCGTGCACCTGCCGATGGCCCTGGAACTAGCCGGCAAGTCGACCGGTGAACCCTCGGTGGCCCTGGCAGCCTCGCAAGCGCGCGCGGCCCTGCAGGCTGGCAAGCCGTTGTCGCAGGCGTTGGCAGCCTTGCCTGGCTTGACGCGCGAAGGCCTGGCGCTGGTGGCGGCCGGCGAGAAGTCTGGACATCTTGCTGAATCTATTCAAGAACAAGCGGACGCGTGGCTGGCGGCCTGGCGTCGCGACCTGAAGCTGGGCGGCACGGTGGTCCGCGTCGGCGTCACGCTGGTCGTGCTGCTGTCGGTGGCCTGGAGCATCCTGGAAACGTTCCAGAACGTGCTGGGCGGCGGCGGCGACATCTTCTCGACGGTGCCCGGACCCGAGGGCGATGAACTGCGCAAGGAGATGGGCCGCGCGATGAAGCAGATGCCCAAGGACCTCAACGAGCTCAAGGGCCTCAAGGAGCTCAAGGACCTCTAGTCGCCGTCATGAGTCGAGAATCCCTTGCAGCGTCAGCGGAAAGCGCTTGCCCTCATCGGTGGCATCGAAGCGGCGGCCGACCACGAACAGCAGCGTGTTCAGCGTCTCCAGGTCGATGCAATCGCCCGGGCCCAAGCGGGCGAGCGGCACCGCACGAAAGTTCAATGCGCAGGCGTCCAAACGACCCTCGGGCAGGCGTATCGGCGCGCCATGGCTGCGGCATACGACCGGTCGCACGCTATAGATCGCGCACTGACCCTCGCCGTCCAGGAAGCGACACCGGCTGTCGCCATGCGGACTTTCCCGTTGCAGGTTCTCCAGCGCGCGCCGCAGGGTCTCGTTGGCCCCGACGTGCTCGGCGATCGCCGCCCGTTCCACGCCCGAAACGGTCAAGCCCGGCGCGCAACAGCCGTGGCAACCGCTGGCACAAGCAAACGCAGCCGGGAAATGGCCTCGGATTTCCGCGAATTTGGCGTCGACCTTGGCCAACACCGCGCGGTAGTCGGCCAATCGCCTCTGCGCCGCATCACTTCCCATCGCATTCACCCAGTACCTCTCGCACCTTGAGGGCCAATTGCGCCGGCGTGAACGGCTTGGCCAGGAACGCGTTGTTTGCCTCGACCACCGCCTTGCTGTCCAGCGCCCTATCCACGTAGCCGGACATGAACAGCACTTTCAGATCCGGCCGTTGCGCCACCGCCTGACGTGCCAGATCCGGCCCCGACATGCGCGGCATCACCACGTCCGTCAGCAGTAGATCGATACGGCCTGGGTGCATCTGGCACAGTTCGAGCGCCTGCTGACCGTCGTGCGCCTCGAGCACCGTATAGCCGTAGCGCCGCAACACGCGCAGCACCAACCCGCGCACCAGCGGCTCGTCCTCGGCGAGCAGCACGACTTCGGTCCCGAGCTTCGGCGTGCCCGATAGCGGAAGGGGCAGCGCCACTTGTAGCTCAGCGTCGGCTTGGGGCAGGTAGATGCGAAACGTCGTGCCCTGCCCCGGCAGACTGTCGACCAGGATGTGGCCCTGGCTCTGCGTGACGATCCCGTACACCGTGGAAAGCCCGAGTCCAGTGCCCTTGCCGTCCTCCTTGGTCGTGAAAAACGGCTCGAACAGGTGCTGCATCGTTTCCAGGTCCATGCCCGAGCCGGTGTCCGCCACCGCCAGCAGGACGTGCGGCCCGGCCTTCATCCCCACGTGCAGCGCCGCCAGTTCCGCATCGACTTCGAGTACCGTCGTGCGCATGGTCAGCCTGCCGCCGTCCGGCATCGAATCCCGCGCATTGACGCAGAGGTTGAGCACTACCTGCTCGATCTGGGTGAGATCTGCCCGGACCGTCCCGCTGCTTGCCAGGCCGAGCGAGGTCCCGGCGTCCGTTTCGATGACGAGATCGATGTCCTCGCCGATCAACCGCCGCAGCATGCTCGCCATGTCCCGCACCACGGCATCGAGATCGATCACCTTGGGCGCCAGTCGCTGACGCCGCGAAAACGCCAGCAGTTGGTGGGTCAAGGCGGCAGCCCGATCCGCGGCCTTGCGTATCTCCTCCACGTCGTCGAGTGCGGGCGTGCCGGGCGGTATCGACTGCAGCAGGATCTCGCAATACGCCTTGATCGCCGTCAGCAAGTTATTGAAATCGTGGGCTACACCGCCCGCCAGCCGACCGATCGCGTCCATGCGCTGAGAAGCGCGCAGGTCGTCCTGGGTGCGCAGCAGGGAGGCCTCGCGCTCCTTGTCCTGGCTGATGTCGAAGATGACCCCGAGGACGAACTCCGGCTTGCCCTGCGCATCGGTCACGGCCAGGCTGTGATTGCGCACCCACAGGACCTGGCCATCGCGGTGCAATATCCTATATTCGATGGCGATCTGCCCCTGCGCCAACGCCGTCGGATCGCTGCGGGTGACAAGCTCGCCCGACACGCGCGCCCGATCGTCGGGGTGCAGCCGTTCATACCAGAGTCCTGGATTCGCTAGCCATTGTTCCTGGGTGTAGCCGAACATCGGCGCGATTTGGGGACTGACGTAAGACGCTATGCCCGGCTTGTCGATCGCCCGGAAGTAAGTCACCGCGGGCAGTTGCTCGACCAGGGTCTTGTACCGGGCTTCGCTGACGTCCAGGTGCTGACCGCGGCGCAGGTTCTCCAGCGCAAGACCCAGCTGGGCAGCCAACGCATGCAGCGCGCGAAGTGGCCGCGGGTCGAAGGGCTCGGCGTCCCGGCTCAGCATGCTCAGCCAGCCTATCGTCGGACCCTCGGGACCCGGGGAAACGATCGGCGTCCAGGCCCAAGCCTGCATCAGTTCAGGAAGTTGCAGACCGAGCGCCCGGCCGGCGTCCTGCGCGCTGCCAGAACGTTCGGCTTGCGGGAGCGCCGGGGTGGTGAGCAGAACTGAGTCCGCGCAGGCGATATCGACCTCGGCGTCGCGGGTTCGGGCGGACAGCCAGGCCACACCCGCCCAGGTCGCGTGCGCCACGGCCAGATCCGAGCCCGAAAGCCGGCACAAGCCCTCCAGCGCGGACGCCACCGCGGCTTGCCTGCTCGCGCTTTGCGCCAACTGCAGCAGCACGTCGGGCCAGGCGTCGGGGTCGCTTCGGCGCGTCATCGGACCTCTGCCGGCGACCGGCGCCAGGGACATGAATCGAATCGCAGAAGGCGCCGTGCAGAACTCACCTTGAGCTTGCGAGGGCGATGCAGGCACACTGTGCGGTTCGCCGGCCGGTTCAGTGTATGTCAGCCAAGCGCTGCGTGCGAGCCTTCACCCGACTTCGCGTCTGTCGCGCACTGCTCGCATGCATGACAAGCTCCCGACTTCGCAACGTGTTCAACCCGGAGGTCGCGTGTCGAACTATCCGTCCATCGAGGACACCCTGGACCCTGTGGGCGATGCTGCGGCGGTACCCGTGTACGCGATCCTGCCGCCGGAAGCGCGCCGCGGCGTCGTAGTGCTGCACGAAATCTTCGGTCGGCAGCCGGAGATAGACCGTGTGGTGCAGCGCTTTGCCGCCCGCTGATGCACATCGAGTGGAATCCTGCGGTGGCCGAAGCGGGATGGCAGGCTATCCTGGCGTTTTTCGAGCGAAACGTGCCGGGGCGGTGATTTCGGCACGGGTGGCTAGTACGACAATTCCGAAGTACGCTCCGGGTTGCGTGGGTCACATCCGCAGGTGAGGGGCCGGCGGCTGAAGCCGCGCCTACCCTTACAAAGCCCGGCCTTCGCCGGGCTGGGTCACGTGATTGCTATAGGCCCGACGACGAGTCGAAGGCCTCCCAGCCCCGCGCAGGCGGGGCTTCGCAAATCTAGGCGCGGCTTCAGCCGCCGGCAGAATATCTAGCCGTCGATCCCGGTGCGAACTTCGGATTTCCGCTACTAGCCCGCAATCACGCGCACTTCGTTCACCAGCGTGCGCATCATCTCCAGGGCGCTGCCATAGTCCGGGTGGCGCGCGATCAGGCACCCGTCGCTCAGCAACGTCTGCTTCCAATCGCGGCGCTGGCTTCCCACCGGCAGCATGTCTTCAGCCACCAGCCACGAGCCCAGCCGCTGGCGGATCGCCTCCAAGCCTTGGATCTCGCGGATGCGCCCCTGGCCGATGGCGCGCTTGAACACGCATGCCACGTGGTAGCGCCGGTGCGCGGTCGCCTCGAACTTGCCCCAGCAGACCGCCCTGGCCCACTCGCGGTAGATATTGAAGTCATTGGCGAAGTTCATCTGGTCCACGAGCCGTCCGCCCGGAGCACGCGCGGCGATCTCGCCGAACACGATCTCGCCATTCGGCTTGCGGAACCACTCCATGTGCGTGAAACCCGTGCCCATGCCCATGGCGTCGAGCACGTCGCGACCGAACTTCACCGCGTCGTCCAAGCCCGCGTTGTGCGGATCGCGCAGGACCATCTGCGCCGGACTGATCCACTCCTGGGTGCGCGATTCGAGCGGCCGCGGGTGGTACTGCGCGATGCTGTCGAAGGCGGGCTTGCCGTCGATACACACGGTATCATAGGTGAATTCCTGACCGTCGATGTACTCCTCGATGCTGGCCTCGGGCAAGTGACCGACGCGGCTCAGGACCTGCTCGAACTCGGCCTGATCGTCGGCGCGAAAGGTATCCCGGGTCCCGGCGCCGTCCATCGGCTTGACGATCAGCGGAAAGCCGATGCGTTCTGCGGCCTCCCGAGCCTCCTTGGCGGTCTTGACCCGGGCATTGCGCGGCACTCGCAGGCCGGCCTTCTCCAGGCGCTGCTTCATCAGGCCCTTGTCGCGAAAGGCCAGCGCGTCCTCGGCGTTCATGCCCGGCACGCCCAGCGCCTCCCGCAGTTGCGCGGCCAGCAACACCCCGACTTCCCAGAGGCATTCGATCCGATCAGGCTTCAGGCGGCGCAAATACGGCAAGGCGTGCTGCATCGCGCTGTCGTTGTCGAGCAG
The DNA here is from genome assembly GCA_964356325.1 of uncultured Enterobacteriaceae bacterium. Lineage (GTDB taxonomy): Bacteria > Myxococcota_A > UBA9042 > UBA9042 > UBA9042 > CAYHHL01. The sequence continues at coordinate 13,321 of CAYHHL010000037.1, forward strand.
GTCCGGCACGTGCACGTAACCATGCAGGTAGCGCCGGATGTCGGACGGAATCGCTTCGAGCGGCGTGCTGCCGACACCGTGGACTTCAGCGCCGACCTCGGCAAGCCCGCGCGTGAAGTGTGGCATCTCCAAAGGAAAATGCGGACTTAGGAATACGACTTTCATGCGATGTCCACGGGAGCGGTAGCAACGAACTGTCGCCGAGCGACCTGCTTATCGACGACTCAAGAAGACAACTTTCATTCCACCCTACCTCGCGTGAACCTTCAGCGTCTGCCCGACCCACTCCAGCATCCCGCGCAACGTGTCGTAATCCGGATGCTTCAACCGCACCCAGGCGTTGGCCATGAAGCCCGCCTCGACCGGTTGCGTCGGCGTGCCCGGATGCGGCAGGTGCATGTCGATGATGTGGGGCGCCAATTTCGCCTGGACCTGTTCCGCGCCTGCGTAACCCACTATGCGTCCATCGCAATTCGGCCGCAGCGCGATCATGCCCGCCGAGAACTCGCGCGACGGACGTTGCGACACCCGACCGTGCGCCACGGCCATCGCCCACTCGCGGTACAGGTCGATGCCATTCGCCGCGCAGTACAGGTCCCAAGTCGAAACGCCCGGCGGCCGCGCGCCAATCTCGCTGAACTTCAGGCCTTTCGGACCGAAGAACCACTCCATGTGGGTGGCCGTCGTACCCAGACCGAGCTTCTGAATGACGTCGCGGCCCATCGCCCGCAGTTCCGCGTAGCCCGGCTGGTCCAGGCGGTTGGTCGTGATGATGTAAGGCGAAATCCAGCGGGTGCGCATGGCTTCGAGCACACCCGGGAAGTAGTGCGAGACGAACTCGTGCTGGACCTGCCCGCCGATCGTCAGCGTGTCGTAGAAGCCCTCGTGGCCCTCGATGAACTCCTCGATGGCGACCGAAGCGCCCCGATCCAGACCGAAAGCGCGCGCCGCCGCCTTCAGGTCGGCAGAATTCTCGACCTTGAGCGTGTCCGCCGCGCCAGCGCCCGCCCGCGGCTTGAGGATGACCGGAAAGCCGACGAGATCGGCGAAAGCTTGCGCTTGTTCGTACGTTTCCGCCGCGCCCGACTGCGCGGTCGAGACACCCCGTTGGCGCAAGTAGTCCTTCATCATCGGCTTGTCGCGGCACAGCATCGCGGCTTGGTAGTTCAGCCCGGGAATGCCGGTCTGCTCGCGCACCCTGGCCGCCGAGAGGATGTGCGCTTCCACCGTAGTTTCCAGGCGATCTACCCAACCGCGCCGCTGGATTCGGCGCACGGCCTGCAACAGCGCGTCCTCGTCGCAGACGTTGGGCACCTGCTCCCACTGGTCGACCCAGCCGCGCAATTCAGGGTCGAGCTGGTGCACCGACGCCTCGCCGATGCCGGTGACGTAGGCGCCGACGGACTTGAGCGCGCGGGCGAACTGCCGCTGATTGGCTGGGAAATGCGGGGCGACGAGGAGAACGTGCATGGCGAGCTCCGAGCGAGAAAGGCGAGGCAGTTGCGCGCGACGGAGTGTGCCACGGCTGGGGCGCGGGCGAAAGGTTGCAGTCCCGGGCGGCCGCCGTTCCAAACGCGAAAATGAATAGAGTGAACGGACTTGGCATCTCCGGGCCTGCAGCGCACAATCGCGCCCCCGCCGCACTCTGCGGCCACAGGTCCGCCCGATGACGATCGGTGTCCTTCTCGGCCCGCAGCGCCACGCCATCACCCTCACCACGGAGCTCGCTGCGCTCGGTCGCACCGGCAAGATCGCCGCCATTACCGCGGGTTGGCAAGAGCGCGAGGCCGAGGACGACGAGTTGCAGGACGCCATCGGCCACCGCGCCGTGAACCTGCGCCTGCACCAGCGCGTGGACGACGTCTTCGCCAAGGATACCGAGCTGTTCGATGCGCATCGCGCCCGTCAGGACCGCTTGCGCCAGTTGCAGGATCTCTACCGTCTCCGCCTGTCCCGTGCTCTCGATGCGGCGCGCGATCTGCTGTCCAGGACGGCACCTGCGGACTTGATCGAGCCCGAGCGCGAGGCGGCGGTGGTGGCGATCCAGGACCTCGACACCCACCACCTGCAACGGATTCGCAGTATCCACGCGGAGTTCGAGGAGCAGTGGCGCCCGGGTGAACGCAATGTGCTCGCCCGCCATCGAGCCGAAGTCAGAAGGATAGTGCAAGGCTGTGATATCATAGCAATTGCTGGCGGACACGTGGCGACTCTGCTCGGTCGCCTCCGCTTGCTCGACGTGCAGTCCGCGTTCGGCGATCGGCCGGTGGTCGCCTGGTCCGCCGGCGCGATGGTCTGCACTGAACGCGTCGTCCTGTTCCACGATCGCCCGCCCGAAGGTTCCGGCAACGCGGAGATCCTGGACGAAGGCCTCGGTCTGTTCCCCGGCATCGTCGCCCTGCCCCACGCCACGCGCCGCCTCGCCACCGCCGATGCCGCGCGCATGGCATTGTTTTCGCGGCGTTTTTCCCCAGCGATGTGCATCTGCTTCGATCCGCGCAGTCGCGTCAGCTTCGAGGGCGGGGTGCGCAACGCCGGTGCCGAGACGCTGCAGATCGCCGCCGACGGACGCCTCGTCGCCATCCCCGATTCCGCCCGCGCCGTCGATGCTGACGACCATGCGGAACCTTTGCGAGGTGTCTCCTGATCCTGGCCATCCACCACCTGGAACGCCGCGCCGATCTCGACGCCCGCGCCATCGACCAGTTCCTCGCCTCGCACCAGTTCCCGCTCGTTGAGGGGTTGCACGTCACGTTCGTCTGGCGCGGCCAGGCAGACTCGATGCGTCTTCGTCATTGGGTGTACGGACTTGCCTCTGATCAGCCATTCAAGCGCCTGGGTGAGACCGACCTTTGGTACCTGACGCTGGACCTGCCGAAGCGTTCTCGATTCGAGTACAAGTTCGAGGTCGTGCGCGGCGGCAACAACCACTGGCTGCGCGATCCACTGAACCCGCGGCTGGCCCACGATCCGTTCGGCGCCAATTCCGTCTGTCACGGAGCGGGTTATCGCGTGCCGGACTGGTGCGAGGTCGATGCCGACGCGCGCCAGGGCCAGTTGCTCGACGTGGTGCTGCCCAGGACCCCGTTCGGCGGTCCGCGCCCGGTGACGATCTACCTGCCCGCCCGCTATCGGGAAACACGGCGTTATCCCCTGCTGCTCGTTCACGACGGCGGCGATTACCTGCGCTACTCCAACCTCAAGATCGTGCTGGACAACCTGATCCACCGGCTGGAGGTCGCGCCGATGATCGTGGCGTTGACGCACCCCAAGGATCGCCTGGTCGAGTACCCGGACGACCCGCGCCACGCCGCCTACTTGGCCGAGCACGTGCTGCCGTTCATGGAAAAGCGCTTTCCCCTATACGCCACGCCGTCGCAGCGGTGCCTGATGGGCGCGAGTTTCGGTGGCGTCGCGGCGTTGTCGGTGGCGTGGCGGCATCCCGGCGTGTTCGGCAAGCTGCTGCTGCAGTCGGGCAGTTTCGCGTTCACGGACATCGGCGATTCCAAGCGCGGGCCGGCGTTCGACAAGGTCGTGAAGTTCGTCAATGCTTTCCGGGAGAATCCGGGCAAGCCGAGCGAGCGCGTCTACCTCAGTTGCGGCACGTACGAATCGCTGATCTACGAGAACCGCTCGATGGTGCCATTCCTGCAGTCGACCGGCATGGACGTACGCTACGATGAGGCGCGCGACGGCCATAACTGGGAGAACTGGCGAGATCGCTTGCAGGCTGGGCTATCATGGCTGTTTCCCGGCCCGCTGTGGATGGTCTACGAGTAGTCGCCCGATCGGTTTTGTATGCTCCGGCATCACGGGTTGGCGCGGTCCATGGTCGCCGACGATCTTCGCTCAGTTGTAAACCCGAGTGATTATACTGGTTTCGCCAAGCAGCCTTGCCCTGGCCGAAAGCTTTGCCGATCCTCCCTTTGCCACACATGTCCCCAGCACCTGGTGGCCGAACGTAAGAGCTGTGCGCGCGAACCTGTCGGGGGGCAGGCGAAGGCGCATGACAGACGACGCGAGGCGACGCATGCAGTACGAGTGGATTCTGTACATAGGGGGAGACCCCGCCGAGGCACGGCGCACCCGAGAAGCGCTCGGCGTCGGCGGACTCACCGCGGATCTCGTCGTCACCCGCACGGGTCGGGAAGCCGTTGACGTGCTTGCCGAAGCGCGCGGACGCGGGCGCCCGCCAGTGGCCGTGGTGCTCGACCTCGGCGAAGGCACTGGCTTGGCTGATCTGCGGACGTTGCGGGCCCAACCGGGCGGGCTGCACTTACCCGTGGTGGCCTTGGCCGAATTCGACCGTGCGGCTGATGACCAGGATGACGCCGACTTGGACATAGACCATTGGATGCGCAAGCCGATTGCCG
>CAYHHL010000037.1:17793-21865 GCA_964356325.1 uncultured Enterobacteriaceae bacterium
GGGCCGCGGCGGGCATCTTGCGGCAACACCCGAGCACGTCGCGCACGCCGATCCTGCTGGTCGGCCAAACCCCGGTGGGCGCCGCCGAACTGCGCGCCTGTCGAGCCTTGGGCAGTGTCGACGCGATTCCCCATCTCGCCGAGCACGGTCCCTTGGACGTCGACGCCTTGCACGCGCGGTTGGAGATGCTGATCGGGCAGCACCGCACGATGCTCGAAATCCGCCATGAGGCAGAGCACTTGGAACGCAGCATCCGGCAACGCACCGCCGCGCTGGGGCTCGAAGTCGAGGAGAGGGTCCACGCCGAGCAGTCGCTCAAACGCCACGTGACACACCTCGAAATGAAGGCGGCGCTGGCCCAAGCACTGGACCGCGCCACGCACCCCGAAGCCGCCCTGCTGATTGCCGTGGAGATGGTCCTGAAAGTGTTCACGGCCGATCGGGTGACCGCGGTGGTGCGCAGCCGGCAGGGCTGCACGATCGTGGCGCAAACGGCACGTCACGAAGCCTGGCGCATTCCGATCGACGCGACCCTGGACGAAGCGGCGATGCAGGCGATCCTGGACGCGGATCCGGCGGTCGTGCACATGCCGGCCGAACGACTGCCTCGCGAGGTGGGCGGACTGCCCCTGCGGTCGCGCACGGCAGTGGCGGTGAAGCCGGCGCGTGGTGAAGCATGCGTGCTCGTGCTCGACCACGTGCAGTTCGCTCGGGCCAGCCAGGAAGATGATACCGAGCTGCTGTGTGCGATTGCGCGCCGGGTCGCCTACACGCTGACGCTGCTGCAGGCCAACCGGGATCTGCACGATTCCGAGCACGGTTTGCGAGCATTGGCCGAGGCACTGCCCCATCTGGTGTGGACGGCCGAGGCCCCGGGTGCCGATTCGGCGCGCTTCGAAGTGGGGGCGCGCTTCGAACGCGTGAAGTCGGGCTGGCGGGACTATGCGGGTCTGGCGCCCGACGCGTGCCTGGGCGTTGGTTGGCTCAGGCTCGTGCATCCCGAAGACTTGCCTCAGGTCCAAGACTGGCTCGCGCAGGCCGTACGCAACGTCAAGCCCCTGGCGGTGCAAGCTCGTTTGCGGCGCAAGGACGGCGAGTTCCGCTGGCATCTCGGACGCATGGCCCCCATGACTCAGGACGAGGATCAGCCGCCTGGCTGGTACGGCACCTTCACGGACATCGACGACCAGAAGCAGACCGAACAGGCGCTGCGTGACTCCCGCGCGTCGTTCCAATCGCTGGTGCACAGCGCCCAAGGCATCGTCTGGGAGGCGGACAGCACCGGACTATGCACTTTCGTCTCGGACCAGGCCAGCCGGCTGCTCGGCTACCCGCCAGAATTGTGGATGAGCCAGCGCTGGTTCTGGGCTTCGCGTGTCCATCCGGAAGATCGCGACGACACGCTCGCCAAGCTTCACCAAGCGGTGCAGGACAAGAAGCCGGGCGTCGAACTGGAATACCGCATGCGCGCAGCCGATGGCGCGGTGCGCTGGATGCACGACTACGTGAACGTGGCCTGGGATCGGCAGGACGACAAGGCGACGTTGCGCGGCCTGATGGTCGACGTGACCGCGCACCGCACGATTCGCTTGCGCCTGCAGGGCCAGTACGCGGTCAGCCGACTGCTGGCCGATGCTTGCTCGCTAGAAGAGGCAGGGCCCCGGCTCGCCCAGGCGGTCGGTCAGGGCTTGGACTGGGACGTCGCGGTGCTGTGGAGCCCGCACGGCGAGTCCATGCGTTGCGTGGGCACGTGGCACGCCTATCCGGATCTCGCGGACTTCGCGTCGGCCTGCGCGCAGTCTGAATTCAGTTCCGGCGTCGGCTTGCCGGGGCAGGTGCTGGCCATCGGCGAGCCGCAGTGGATCGAGGACTGGACACGCGACGAGAGCGTGCGCGGCTTGCCTCGGTTCGCCGCGGTGCAGGCTGCGGGTCTGCGCAGTTCGGTGACCTACCCGATCGCGCTGGGCGACAAGCAGTTGGGCGTGCTCGAATGCTTCCGGCGGGTGTGCGCTCATCACGACCAGGAAACCGCTGATGCGGTCGCGAGCGTCACCAGCCAGATCGCGCAGTTGCTCGAGCGTCGCGCGGCAGAGCGGAAACTGCTCAGCGAGCAGAAGCGGGCCGAATCCGACGTCCAACGGGCGCGGGACCAACTCGATGCCATCCTGCGCGGAGTGGCGGACGCAATCTTCGTACACGACGACGTCGGCAAGCTGATGTTTTGCAACGCGGCGGCTGCGCGCTTGCTGGGTTGCGACGATCCCGCGGCGCTGCAAAAACAGCACGACAGGTTGGGCGAACGCTTCACGCTCCTGGACGAGACCGGCACGCGCATGCCGCCGCCGAACACCTGGTCCCTGAACACCCCGCCTGACGTGCCGGTCTCGTGCCGGCTGCGCGAACGGCAAACGGGAACGGAACGTTGGGTCGAACTGCGCTGGTCGTACATCCACGCAGCCGATGGCGCGCCTTCGATGGCGATTTCCGTCGCCCACGACATCACGGACCTCAAGCGCGCGGAACAGGCGGCCGAAGACAGTCGCGACCGCCTGCGCCTGATCTTGGACCACATCGACGATCCGATCGCGCTGTTCACGGTCGAGCCGGGAGCCATGTTCCGGTTGGCGAGTTGCAATGCCGCGGGGGTGATCGGCGCGGACGGGCCGGTGCAATCGCTGCCGGGCAAGCGCCTGGATGCGCTGGTGCCGGCCGAAACCGCGGAGTGGCTGGCGGGACATTTCCGCATGTGCCTGGAAAGCCGCGCGGTGGTGCAAGTCGAATGGGCGTCGCCCCTGACCGATCATGTCCACGAAATGCGCATCGTTCCGGTGCTGGAGGGGCCGATCTGCACGCACGTGCTGGTGGTGTCGCGCGACTTGACGGAGCGGCGGCGGGCCGAGGTCGCGTTGCGGCAAACCGAAGCGCGGTTCCGCCAGGCGCAGAAGATGGAGGCCGTGGGGCGGCTGGCAGGTGGCATCGCCCACGACTTCAACAATTTGCTGATGGCGATCAAGGGCTACTCGGAACTGCTCTTGTTGCGCGTGCCCGGCGACAGTTCGATGCGCCCGTACCTGAACGAGATTCGCGCGGCGGGCGAGCGCGCGGCCAGCCTGACCTCGCAACTGCTGGCATATAGTCGTAAACAGGTGATGCTGCCCAGGGTCACGAGCATGAACGGCGTGATCCTGGAGATGAGCGGGATGCTCAAGCGGCTGATCGGCGAGGACATCGAGATGCTCGCGCAATTGGCCGACGATCTGCTGCCGGTGCGCGTGGATCCGAGCCAGATGCAGCAGGTCCTGCTCAACCTCACGGTCAACGCGCGCGACGCGATGCCGGGCGGTGGCAATCTGACGGTGACGACGCGCAACGAACTGGTCGCGCATCCCCACCTCCTCGGCCAGGATTCGGCGCTGATGATCGTGGTGTCGGTGCAAGACACCGGCGTGGGTATCGACCACGAAACCAAGGCGCACCTGTTCGAGCCGTTCTTCACCACCAAACCGTTCGGCGAGGGTACCGGCCTGGGCCTTTCCACGGTCGAAGGCATCGTGCAGCAAAGCGGCGGCTTCGTGACCGTGGACAGCCAGCTTGGCCAGGGCGCTTGCTTCGAGGTGTACTTGCCCGCCTTGATACAGGCTTGTGAACTGCCGGCGCCCGTGGCCGAGCCCGATTCGAGCCTGTCGCGCGGCGACGAGACCATCCTGCTCGCTGAGGACGACGCCGCGGTGCGCAAGTTGCTGGTGGAAGTGCTGACGAGTGCTGGATACCTCGTGTTGGAAGCGCCGGACGGCGCCCGCGCGCTCGAAGTGGCGGCGCGGCACTCAGGTGACATCGACCTGCTGCTGACGGACGTGGTCATGCCGGGCATCAACGGCAGCGAGTTGGCGGAACGGCTCAGGCAGGTCAGGCCCGGGCTGCCGGTGCTGTACGTCTCGGGCTATGCGGACGACGAGCGGGTGCGGCGCGGGGTGAGCGAGAGCAGCGCCACGTTGTTGAGCAAGCCCGTGTCGCCGGCAGGTGTCGCACGGCGTGTGCGCGAAGTCCTCGATGCGGAACGATTGCGCGCGAC
>CAYHHL010000037.1:21965-36181 GCA_964356325.1 uncultured Enterobacteriaceae bacterium
CACGACGTCACGGCCAGGCGTCAGGCCGACCTGCTGGCGGCCAGTCACGATCACAACTTGCGGCTGCTGACGGACGCGGCGCCCCTGTTGATCGCCTCGCTCGACTTGGACCTGATCCTGCGATTCGCCAACCTGACCTGCGCGAACTGGTGGCAGTGCATTCCGGGCGAGCCGATCGATCACTGCGTGGACGTCGAAGCGTTCGCCATCCTGGAACCGCTGCTGGCGGAAGCCATGAACGGGCAAGCGAGCACGACGGAACACGACATGACGTTCGCGGACGGGCGCCACCGCTACGTGCAGATCTCGTGCGTGCCGCGGCGGCAAGCCAACGGTCCGATCGAAGGCGCCGTGCTGGTGATGACCGACCTGACCGATCGCCGCCGTGCGGAAGAAGCGCTGCAACGCACCGAGGAGCAGTTGCGCCATGCCCAGAAGATGGACGCGGTCGGTCGGTTGGCCGGAGGAATCGCCCATGATTTCAATAATCTGCTCACAGCCATCAACGGCTATTGCGATTTGATCCTGGCGGTGATGCGCACGGAAGAACCGTTTCACGCCCACATCGAGGAGATCCGTCGGGCGGGCGAACGGGCAGCGACCCTGACCGGGCAGTTGTTGGCGTTTTCGCGCAAGCAGATCTCGTCGCCGCGGGTGCTGGATCTCAACGGCATGGTGAAGGACCTCGAACGGATGCTGCGCAGGCTGATCGGCGAGGATGTGGTGCTCTCGACGGATCTGCGCGCGCGGCAGGCGTGGGTGCTGGCCGATCCAAGCCATGTCGAACAGGTCGTGCTGAACCTTATCCTGAACGCGCGCGACGCCATGCCCGACGGCGGCAGCATTGCGATCGAGACCGAAGTCGTCGACGTGCGCGCGACCGACGCCGCCGGCTATCTCGTGCCAGCACCTGGGCCATACGTGCGCCTGACGGTGCGGGACACGGGCACGGGCATCGCCCCGGAGTTGCTGCCTCACCTGTTCGAGCCGTTCTTCAGCACCAAAGGCAAGGGCAAGGCGTCGAGCCTGGGGCTGGGGCTGTCGACGGTCTACGGCATCGTGCGGCAGGGCCACGGCGGGCTGCGGGTCCATTCGATGCTGGGGCACGGTGCGGCGTTCGAAGTGATGTTGCCCCTGACGCAACCGGAAGCTCGCGTGTCCGTGGTCAAGGAGGGGACGGAGCACGATCGGGCGTCACTGCCCGGCGGTTCGGAACGGGTGCTGCTGGTCGAGGACGAGCCGGCGGTTCGACGTCTGGTAGCGCGCATCCTGAGAGGGCTGGGCTACGACGTGCACGAGGCGGGATCGGGCGCGGAGGCGATGCGCGAATTCCAGCATTGTGCCGGACGGTTCGACGTGCTGCTGACCGACGTGGTCATGCCGGGGATGAACGGGCGTGAACTGGCGCAGGCGCTCGTGTTGCAGAAACCGCGGCTGCTCGTGCTGTTCATGTCGGGGTACGCGCAGGCCATGCATCCGCACGCTGAGGCCACCCAGAACTCGCCGGCGTTCATCCTCAAGCCCTTCACTTTGGCGGCCTTGGCGCGGCGGCTGCGCGAACTGTTGGACGAGGGACCGCGGGCCCAGGCGGCCATTGCCGCGCCGATGTAGCTTCGAACCCCCGGGCGCGAATGGGTTGGCATGGCTATGGCCGCTAACGACTGCGCGCGTTCAGGCAGTGCAACACGTCGATCGCCGCAAGCGCCTGGAAGTCCGGGCGGCTACGCGGCGTCGGATCCCGGGACCACGCGGCTTGCGCATCGCCCGTCCTCGCCATGCACTCGCGAAACACCTCTGTGGTCAGAGGATTGCCGATCAGCGAGGCATCGCCGACCAGTTCGACCTCGTGGGTTTGCGCCTCCAGGTGCCCGCGCAGATCCGCCTCGCGCTGGCGGGCTTCGGGCGGCGCGCCGGGACGCATCGGCACCTCGAGGTCGGGCACGACGCCCACCGCCTGCAACGAGTCGCCACGCGGGCCGAAGTAGCGAGCGATGGTCAGCTTGATCAGGTACTGCGCGGAGAACGGTCGGAACAGCTGTTGGACCGAAGCCTTGCCGAACGTGCGCTCGCCCAGGACCACCGCGCGACCGTGATCCCGCAACGCCGCCGCCAGCACCTCGCACGCCGACGCACAGCCGCCGTCGACCAGCATCGCCAGGGGCCAGGCCACGTCGTCGGGCGAAGTGCGCGCTTCGAATGGCTGTTCCGGAGCCTCGCGGCGCCGCACCGTGACGATTCGCCCGCTGGCCAACAGGAGATCCGCGACCTGCACCGCCTCGTTCAGCACCCCGCCGCCATCGCCGCGCAGGTCGAGCACCACGCCGCGCAATCGGCCGCGTGAGACCTTCTTGAGCCGATACAGGGCCTTCTTCACCACCGTCGCGGTATCATCGACGAAGCCGCGGATCCGCACGATGCCCAGGGTCGGGTCCTCGTCGAGCAGGCGCGCTTCCACGTTGGCGGTGATGTCGACCCGGCGCGACAGCGTCAATTCCAACGGCTTGCCGACCCGCCGCAGTCCCAACCGCACCTTGGAACCGGCCGGACCGGTCAGCGCGGTATTCACCTCGGCAAGTTGGCTCCCCGCCACAGGTTTGCCGCCGACACGCTCCAACTGGTCGCCCACACGCACGCCCGCGCGCCAGGCCGGACTGTCGCGCGCCACGTCATCGACAGCAATGAGGCCGGCAGTTTCAAGTAGTTGCAGTCCGACATCGGCCGCCGGTGCCGTGCGGTTCGGTTGGCCCTCGCGCTCCCAGAACGTGCGCGCCACCAGATCCGAGTGTGGATCCAGGGCCTTGAGATAGCCGGACGCGGCGTTGATCCAGGCGAAGTCGACGCCGGACGTGGCCGGGCGCGCGTCGTCCTCCCATGCGCCGGGCGGCCGCACCGAACCTGCGCCTGAACGCAGGATCTCGGTCTCCAGCCAGCCCATCGCACACAGGAACTCCTTGCGGCCAAACGGGATCGTCGCCCATGCCGCCCGCAGCTTCGCTCGCCGTTCGCGCGCCATCGCGGCATGACTCACGGCAGCCGCAGCGTCGGGTCGCCACAGTTCGGCGGCTGGCGGCACGCGGTGCAGCAGTACACCCGCGACCGGCTTGCTGCCGCACTGCAAGGGCGCGAATGGGCCGCCGAACCGGCCGTGATCCTCGGGCAAGTCACGCCGGCTGCGCAAGAAAGCTTCGGGCAGGAGTTCCGCCGTCGGCGTCAGGGTGAACAGCGCTCCGCCCGCCGCCGCGACCCAGGCTTGTGGAGAATCCGGTGCCGCGCCCAGCCAGTGCTCCGCCGCGTACTGGCGCACCTGTTCGAACTGGGCGCCCTGGAACGACACGCCGCGCCAGTCCTGGGCCGATCCCAGTACGGCCAGCCAGGACGGATCGACCGCGCCAGCCGCAGCCATCGTGCCGCCGGCAAGAGGTGCATGCCCGGCTAGCGCGACTGCCGCCGCCAGGATCAGCCCGAACATGCCGTCCGCCGCCTGCGCCGCAACGCTGCCACCGCAGCCGACAGGACGGCCAGCAGGCCCCAACGTTGGCCATGGCGGGAAGCCTGGCACGAATCCGCTGGCGGTTTGCCACCTTGCCCCGCGTCTGCCTTGCTGCCCGCGTCGGTCCCACCCGCATCCGCGCCGGGCTTGGGCAACAGCGCGGGATCACAGGTCGTCGAGTACGCGCGGCACAGGCCTTCGCGATCGTCATCGGTCAGCGTGCGCTTGCTCAACTCCTGGGCCGGTGCCGAAACGAACATCGTCGCCGCGGTGTCCAAGCTGTGGTCCAGGCCCAGAAAGTGGCCGACTTCGTGCGTCAAGGTCGAGAGCAGGTCGTACCGCCCGGACTTGCAGTCTGCCACGCAGAAGTCGTAAGTGGCGTCGTCCAGGGCGATGTCCGCGTCGATGATCTCGCCGGTCGCGGTGTTGGCGGTAATGACCGTGAACGAAACTACATGGTTGCCCAAGGCCTTTTGCACCGCGACCACGAAGTTGCCGTTGGGCTTGATCTGGCACGGCGCGCTCGGCACGTCCTGCACGCACTCGGGCCCAAGGACGGGAGTCTCGCCAATGCCGAGGTATTGAACCGTGAAGCCGACCGGATGCACCGCGCAGATCTTGGGAAGTTCATTGGCCTTGCCCGTCGCGCACACGCCGCAGGTCACAGCCTGCCAGGTAGCAAAGGCGTCCTGGACTGCCTTCGCGTAATCGTCCGTGGTGATGCCGACCAGCCCGCCGTCCTGCTTCTCGAGCTTGCCGATCTGGTAGGTCAGCTGATCCGTCTTCCAACGCTCACCGCACCCGCTCGAGACGAGTGTCTGCTTCCACGCCCACGCCGGCACGGGCGCGAGGCAGGCGACAAATACCAAGGCAACAAGGATTCGCACGCACGCTCCTGAAAATCGACCTCGCGCACGGTAACGGATCCCCGGAGTCCATGTGTATGTCTACGTGTAGTGCACCCGCACCCGATCCAGCACGGTCTGCACCGCCTCGCGCACCTTGGCCTCGTCGGTATGCCGCAGGATCACATAGCCATCGCCTTCGTAGGTATCCGACTTCGGCGCTCCGGCCCGCGGCAGACGCACCTCCTCGACCAGACCACCGACGAGCGCCTGCGCCTCGTCCAGCCCGTCGACCCGCGCCACCCGACCACGGCCGATGCCGCGCAGGAACACCGTCGCCGCCGCGTACTTGCGCTGCCACGGACCGTCGAATGCGCTGTCGACCACCGCCCGCGCCCAGGTCCGATAGATGTCGACGTCGTGCACCAGGCCGGTCATCGCCGTCAGTTGCCCGCCCGGAGGCCGCGCCGCAATCTCGCCCACGGCCAGACTGCCATCCTCCCTGCGAAACCATTCCATATGCGCCACGCCATCTTCCAGCCCGAGCGACTGCACCACCTGGGCGCCGATCGCGCGCACGTCCGCCAGTTCCGGACCGTCGACGTGCCGAGGCAGCAGACAAACCCACTGAATCCAAGGTGTTTGCATGACTTCCAACGGACTCGGCAGGTATTGCGACATGGACGAGGCGACGACCTGACCGCCCAACACCACCATCTCGAAGCTGTACTCGCGGCCGCGCAAGAATTCTTCGGCCAGGATCGGATTGGCCGCGCTCGGCCGCAGTTGCTCCAGGGCCTGCTGCAGACTCGCGGTGTCGTCGATCCGCCATGTAGCCCGACAGCCCGCTCCCGCTGGCGGTTTCAGCACCACGGGCAGGCCCACCAGTTCGGCAAAGGCCATGCCGTCCGCGACGTTGTGCAGCAACCGGTGGCGCGCGCAGGGAATGCCGTGGGCTCGCAGCGTCTCCTTCATCAAGGCCTTGTCGCGAAACCGTTCCGCGGTCTCGGGATCCGGTCCCGCCACGTCGAAACGCCTGCGCACGTGGGCCAGGGGCGTCTGCAGCGGTTCGAGGATGCCGGTGATGCGGTGGATCGGTCCCCAGCGCTGCTGCAACTGGGCGATACCTTGGCTGATCGAGTCGGGATCCAGGGCGTCGCGGACCTCGACCACGCTGGCGAAGTGGCTGCCGGCCTCGCCCCGCGGTGCTTGCTGGAACACGCCGAGCAAGCGCACGTCGGCCAAAGTGGCAAGGCCACGCGAGAAGCGCATGGTGGCGTCCAAGGGGAAAGGCGCAACGTAGACGACGTTTCTCAAGGCGGCCCCTCGCAGTCGCGCCAGATCGGCACACGCCGAAGATTCGCCCGGTCCACGCCCGCTAGCAAGGGGGCGCACGCCGGGATCCTCACGGCCCGCACAGCACCTTGCCGTTGCCGTCCAACCGCACCACCCAGCCCTGTTCGCCCAAACCGCCGACGTAGCCAAAGCCGAACGCCGTGAACAAGTTGCCGGGCCCCGGGCGGATTCCGAGCAATTGTCCCCAGTTGTCCGGTCCAGGCTTGAGCGACTTGATCCACATCTGCTTGCCGTTCGCATCGAGCCGCACCAGCGCGCCGACGTTGGAATCGCCGATGCCCGCCGCAATCATGTCGTTGCCGGTGAACAGAACCGAAAGCAGCAAGTTGTTGCCGTAGAGATCTTCTGGGTAGTACGTCCACAACAGCTTGCCGTTCGCGTCCAGGCGCATCACCAGCCAGTCATTGCCATTGGTACTGCGCCAGCCCACTGCCGCGAAGCCTCCATCTGGCGCCACGGCCACCCCCGCGAGTTCATCGGTCTGCGGCGTGCTGAGTTCTGCGTCCCAAACCACGGCATGGTTGGCATTCAAGCGCACGACGCGCCCGTCCCACTTGCCGACGTGCTTGCGGCCTACTGCGACCACGCCGCCGTCCTGGAGCCCGACTGCCCCGCGCAAGTAGTCGTTATTATTTGGTGAAGGCAGCTTGACCTGCCATGCCAGCGCGCCGGAGTTCGGAGCCAGACCGGCAATCCATGCGGCGCCCTGGTCCTCGCCGACCGCGACGATCTGTCCGCCGACCAGGGATTTCGCGGCGCCGTGGAACGCCTGGATGCCTGGCCCGGTCAACTGCTTTTGCCACACGGGGACGCCCGCAGCGTCGAACTGGAGCACCCAGCCTTCGCGGTTGCCGCCGCCCGGTTGCGTCCAGCCGACCGCCCAGCCGGCGCCGCCTGATCCCGGAACGACCGCGGTCAACAACTCCTCTATGCCAGGCTTGCTGGGCTGCACCGTCGAGATCATCTGTTGGCTGACGAGCTTGTCGTCGGTTCCGACGTGGGCCACCCAGCCGTGCGGATTGGCGCCCGGGTCGATGAGTCGGCCGACCGCGAGCAGGCTGCCATCGGCGAGCACGGCGCCATCCGCGAAGTGTTCGGCGGACTGCGCGACGCCGAAATGCACCGAAGTGGTGGCGCACGATCCACACGAGCCGTTCGGACTGCACAGCTTGTCGATGCCGCACGAGGTCGTGAGGTTGCTCGGGGTCGAGATGCAGCCCAGCGCGTCGAAACAGAGGTCGCCGGTGCACGGATTGCCGTCGTCGCACTGCAGGACTTGCGCGTCGCGCAGGCCGTACTGGCACTTGCCCACCGAGCACGCGTCATTGGTCGTGCATGCATAGCCGTCGTCGCAAGGCACCACGTCGTGCACGATGACGCAGCCGAACGCGCGATCGCAGCCCAGCCGCTCGCATTGCGGCCCTGGCTTGCAGTCGTTGTGGGCGAGCGAATGGCCGCGCCGGGTATGCACGCGAATCCGCAACGCATTCAGTGGACCCTTGTTCTTGGTCGCGAACTGGCCGACCGCTGTCATCGTGCCGTCCGCGAGCAGCGCGCCGTCGTACAAGTCGCCCGTGTCGCCCCAACTGCCGATGCCGGCGTTGCTCATGGTCGAGGTCCACACCGGCTTGGCCGACGCGTCCCACCTGGCGGCGAAGGGGTCAGCGCCGTGGTGACCGAGGCCGATCCAGCCGCCGTCCGCGGTGGCGACCACGCCCCAGAACAGCGTGCCTGAGCCGTTGAGCGACTTGAATGTCTGCTTGCCAGTCGCGTCGAAGCGGTAGACGACTCCGCCGCGCTGCAGGATCTCGCCACTGACCCCCGCCGCAACCGCACCGCCGTCGGGCGTGACTTCGAGCGAGTTGAGACCGTCGACGTAGCCGAGCGGCAGGTACTGCTGGGAGATCTGCACGCCGGTGGCATCGAGCACGGTCCACCACACGTGGTACTGACCGAAGGCGGCCACGGCACTCTTGGAATCGCCCACCGCAAGCAGGTTGCCGTTGCCCAGTCGGACCGCCCCGTAGAAGCGATCGTCGAGCGGGCTGCCGATCGCCTTGGACCACAAGGTCTTGCCCGTGGCGTCGAGCTTGACCAGCCAGCCGTCTAACTTGCCCGCGCTGCCGCCCGAGCTCCAACCCGAGAGCAAGTAGGCGTCGACACTGCCGGTCGCCGCGCCGGGCAGGCTCGCGATGGATTCGATGTGGTCGTCGTCGCCGCGATCCAAGGTGACCTGCGAGGTGATCTGCCCGGTCTCCGAAAAGCGCACGACCCAACCGTCCGCGCCGCCCGCTCCCGAAGTCGTGTCGCCGACCGCCAGCAGCCCGCCCTTGCCGTCGCGCGCCAGATCGTAAAGAGCGTCCTCGCCCGGACCGCCGACGGGTTTTTGCCAGATCGCCTCGCCGTCTTCGTTGTACGAGGTCAGCCAACCGTCGGTCACGCCCGCGGCATCGCTGGTCGTGCCCACCGCGACGGCCCTGTTGTCGTCCAAACGCACGGTGGCCTGCAGGATCGACGGTCCCGCGGCGTTGGTCTGCGTGCCATAGAGGTGGCAGCCGCACAGGTCCTGTCCCAGCGGATCCAACCGCAGCACCAGCGCATCCGGCTTTTCCGGCAGCGTGCTCGAACGCGTATCGCCCACCGCCACTACGTCGCCGTTCGCAAGCGCCGCCACGCCGGCCAGCCGGTCCAGCCCTGACTCATCGAACCGCTTGTTCCACAAGGGCTTCCACTTCGCGTCCCAGCGCACGGCCCAGGCATGGCGCGTGTCGTAGCCGTTGGTCCAACTCGCATCGCCGGTGTGATCGACATCCATGCGCCCGACCGCCGCCCAATCGCCCTGGAGCGTGCGCGTGACGCTGCGCAGCACGTCGTCGCCCGCGCCGGCCAGCACGTCCTTGGTTTGCACGACGCCCTTGGCGTCCAGGCGCACGATCCAACCGTCGGCTGGCGCAATCGGCGTGGCCTTGCCGGTCGAGCCCACCGCGACCACCGCGCCGTCGCCCGCAAACGCCAGCCCGAACAGCGCGTCGCGATCCGTACCGCCCATCTCCTGGTGCCAGACGACGTTGCCCGCGAGGTCCAGCCGCACCGCCCAGCCATCTTGCTGCTGCGCTGGCGATTTCGGCTGGGCCCGCTCGCCCACCGCGACCACGCCCGTGCCGTCCGGCGTCACTTGCACCGCCCACAGGTGATCGATCGAGGGCTTGGCCGCGCCGCTCTGCACGCCCAGCGACTTCTGCCACACCAGCTTGCCCTGGGCATCGAAGCGCGCCACCAACGCGTCGACGCTCGTCGCCCCGCTCGCCTGGGCATCCTG
This sequence comes from uncultured Enterobacteriaceae bacterium, assembly GCA_964356325.1. Taxonomy (GTDB): domain Bacteria; phylum Myxococcota_A; class UBA9042; order UBA9042; family UBA9042; genus CAYHHL01. The sequence goes on from CAYHHL010000037.1 coordinate 30,976, forward strand.
GGCCCCTACCGCGATCGCTCCGCCGTCGGGCAGCGTCGTCACGCCGTCAAAACGCGCGGGCTTGGTCGTCGTTCCCACCGTCGGCAGCACCATCGAGGCCACTACCCCACCATCGGCCGCCAGCCGCAACAGCCACGGCCGCACCACCGGCCCCTGCGTATTGGTCACCCCTGCCGCGAACAGCCCGCCGTCCGCGGTCGCGCTCACCGCCAGCAGCCGATCCGTGCCCGCCACGCCCGCGGTCTTGTCCCAAACGAAGTTGCCGGCTGGATCCATCACCGTCACAAAACCTACTGTTTTGTTGGTCTTGTCCGTGCTGGTCGCCCCCACCGCGACGATGCGCCCATCGCTCAGCCGTGCCACGGCCTCGAACTCCTCGCGCTGCTGGTTCTGGTTGCTGGCGCAGGGATCGACCACGCCATTCACCGGCTTGACGATCTCATCGCAGCCCAAGCGGTGCACGCGGCGGAAAGCGAGGCAACCTCCACACGTACCGCCGATGCACTGCAGCCCGTCGCCGCAAGGGATCAAGTTGGCCGCGTGCGTGCAGCCCTTGGCCAGGCAACCGTCGTCGGTGCAAGGGTTGGCGTCATCGCAGCCGTTGCCCTTGCCCAGGCATTGGCCGTTGCTGCAGCTGTCGACGGCGGTACAGGGGTCGCCGTCATCGCACGGTCCGCTCGCCAGGATCGTGTGCGTGCAGCCCAGCTTGGCATCGCAGGCGTCCAACGTGCACGCGTCACTGTCGCTGCAGGCGCTGGCATCGTCGGCCAGCGTCGTGCAGCCATCCAGCGCGTCGCAATCGTCCACGGAGCACACGTTGCCATCATCGCAAGTCTTCAACGCGCCAGTGCAAACGCCCTGCTGGCAGGAGTCCCCGCTCGTACACACGTTGCCGTCGTCGCAAGCGTTACCCTGGCCCACCGCCATGGGCTTGCACAATCCACTCGACCCCTCGCACAAGCTTTTCACGCAAGTCGAATCCTGACCGCCTGGACAGATCACGATCGTCGCCGGATTGACCTTGCACTGATACGGCACGTCCGTCTTGTCGCAGAACAACGTGCCGTTGCACCAGTTGCCATCCTCTTGGGGCACGCAATCCAGGTTGTTCTGGCATCCGCAGATGTTGGTCCCGGGCGCGCAGGCCCCCGTAGTGCACACGTCGCCGACCGTACAGGCCTTCTTGTCGTCGCACGGCGAGTCGTTGGCCAAGTTCATGGCGACACACAGGCCATTCACGGGGTTGCACGCGTTGACCTTGCACGCGCCGACGTTGGTGGCCGGGCATTGCACCACGGTCGAAGGATTGACCGCGCACTGGTACGGCACCTTGGCCTTGTTGCAGTACAGCTTGCCGTTGCACTTGTCGCCGTCCTCGAAAGGCGCGCAGTCACCGTCGAGCTTGCAGCTGCAAGTGTTGGTTCCCGCGCCGCATTGTCCGTCCAGGCAGACGTCGCCCACCGTGCACGGATTGCCGTCCGCGTCGCAGCTGAGGCCCTGGTGCACCGGCTTGGCCAGGCAAGTGCCGGTCGTGACGTCGCAAGTGCTGGCGAGGCAGGTGGTGTTCTGCGCCGTCGGGCACCAGACCACGCTGTTGGGATCCACCTGGCACAGCTTGCTGGCCTTGTTGCAGAACAACTTGCCGTTGCAGACGTTGCCGTCCTCGAACTTGGCGCACTCCTTGTCATTCTGGCACAAGCACGTGTTCGGTCCGGGGTTGCAGGCGCCGCCCTTGCACACGTCGCCAGTCGTGCAACTGTTGCCCTCTTCGCAGGACTTGCCTTCGACCACCGGCGTCAGCGCGCATTTGCCGGTGCCGGTCTGGCATACGTTTTCCATGCATGCGGTATTCTGACCGATCGGACAACTTACCACGGTCGCCGGGTTCACTTCGCACACGTACGGCACCTTGCTCTTGTCGCAGAACAGCAAGCCGTTGCACAGGTTGCCATCGTCCTTGATCGCGCAGTCGGGGGCGGACTGGCACGGGCACAGGTTGGTCACGGCCTTGCACGAGCCGCTCGCACAAGCCTCGTCCTGGGTGCACGCGTTGGCATCGTCACAGGGTTTGCCCTCGGCGACGGGTGTGGGCTGGCATTTGCCGGTCTTGGCCTGGCACAGGTTCTTCAGGCAGGCGGTGTCCTGCACGCTTTGGCACGTCACCACGCTGGCCGGGTTGATCGAGCAGATGTGCGGGAATATCTGGACGTTGCAGTACAAAGTGCCGTTGCACGCGTCGCCGTCATCGTACTTGCCACAGTCCGCGTCCTGTTCGCAACTGCACAAGTCCTGTCCGGGCGCGCACTTGCCGCCCTGGCAATGGTCGCCTTTGGTGCAAACGCTGCCGTCCTCGCAACCAGTCGTGTCGGCCTTGGGCTTCAACGCGCACTCGCCGGTCGCGGGATCGCAGGTGTTGGCGGCGCAGGCGGTGTCGTCACTCTTGGCGCAGGTGACCAGAGTCGAGGGATTCATTTGGCAAGTGAACGGCAGCGCGGACTTGTCGCAGTACGGCTTGCCATTGCACAGGTCGGCGTCGTCCGGGCAATCGGCGTTCTTCTGGCATGCGCAGGTGCTCGGTCCCGGCGCGCACTTGCCAGCTTGGCAATGGTCGCCGACGGTACACACGAAGCCGTCCTCGCAGCCGCCGCCGTCGTTGGTCGGGGTGGCCGCGCAGGCTCCCGACACCGTGTCGCAAACCGAGACGTTGCACGGATCATCGAACATCACCGGGCACTTGACCACGCTCGCGGCATTGACGGCGCAGTGGCTGGGCGAAGCGTTGGTGTCGCACAACCAGGTGCCGTTGCAGGCGTTGCCGTCATCGAACATCGCGCAGTCGCTGGCGGAAGTGCAGTTGCACGCGCCCTGCCCCGGCTTGCACTGGCCGGCCTTGCACGCGTCGCCGATGGTGCAACTGTCGCCGTCCTCGCAGGTGACGCCGTCCGCGACGTGTACGAGCACGCAGCGATCGGTCCAGAGGTCACAGCGAACCTGGGTGCAAGGTACGTCGCTTGCAGGGCAATCCGCATCCGCGACACAGGGCGTGCCTGGCGCCGGCACGTCGACCGCCTGCACGTCCAACTCGACGTCGGCGAGCAGATCCACACCCGGCGTCAGGTCGAGCGCCGTGTCCGGGGCGACGTCGGCTGGGGCGGCAACGTCCGATGTCGCAGGCACATCCGCGGGCACGATCGGCACCGCCTTGTCGGTACACGCTGCCAGCACCAGGAGCAGCAACAGGCACAGCCGCCACGTTCGTGGGCCAATTCGAGAGCACAACATCGGGGGTCCTTGGCGCGGCCGAGCCAGGTTTCGCGAAGGCGCAGTCTAGCGGGAATGGGCCAAGATCCTAGCACAAAATGCGGGTGTTCCGGCCTCAAGGCACCTTGACGACGCACTTGCCCGCCGAGCAGACCGCCGGCCCGGGGACCGCGCACTTGCACATGGCGACGTTGCACGGCACGGCGTAGGCGGCAAGCAAGGCTTGGAGTTGCTCGGTCTTCACGAACTTGTTGACCGGCATCCCGCCGCAGGGCAGCCCGGCAAAGGGACACAGGCCGGTCGACAGGACGGTGCACTGGCTGTCATCGCTACACCATGCCAGCGAATTCGCTAGCTTGAGGATCGCAGCCGATTTCTCCTCGCAGGTGCCGTCGCAGTCGGGCGGGCATTGGCGGCATTGGCCACCGAGACAGAATGCCGGCTCGGCTGGCCCACAACCGCAAGTGAACTGGCTGCATTTGGCCTCCATGGCCTGGACGGCGAGGCCACCGAGTGCGCTGACGTCGGCGGCGCTGGAGACCGGCAACTGGAAGCACCCGGCCGACCCGCAAATCGGGAACTCGAACGACTGGCAGCCGACTTCGGGCTTGCAGGCCTGCAGCGCCGGCTTGAGCTGGTTGATCTGGCCGAGCAGCGTCATGCACGTGCCGGATTCGCACTCGGGGATGTCGCAGCCTTGTTTGTCCTTTTTGCACAGGCACTTGATATTGCACTTGTAGGGGCAGCCGTCGCCAGTTGTGTCGGGCTCGATGGCAGTGTCCGGGCCGACGTCGGTTGCGGTTGCGTCGACAGGCGCCACTCCATCATCCGCAACCTGGTCCGCACTGCCTTGATCGGCGGACTGATCGGGCATCGAGGCATCGGGCAGGCTCGCATCGGCGCCGACCTCGCCGACCGCGGCGTCGACCACAGCGACATCGACGCTGTCGACCAGGCCGTCCTGCGCCAAGTCAGCCGCCGCGTCCGTGCCCGCCGCCGTGTCCGTGTCCATGTCCTCAGCGCTGACGTCGACGGCCACGGCATCGGCGCCTGCCGCCCCTGGAACACGGGAGGTTCCGCACGCGAACGCCAAGCCGGCGCACAGGAGCCATGCCGCGGCCGAACCCCACTGCCTATGCCGCTGAACCATGACTCACCTCGCGATTCCGTGCCGAACCGGTGGTTGCAGCATGCCACTTCTGGCGGGGATTGCCCATCCGTTCGGGGCTGACTGAAGCGATACCCCGGCCCGCCCCTAGGCAGGTCCTCGCCCCGAAGGCACACTGGCGCCTCTGCAGTCGGCGCCCACCGTCCGGCCAGGAGCGGGGCAGCATGCGAAGGCGACGCGCGATAGGCTGGATGGTCCTGGTGCTGACAGCGACCACGCCCGGTCCGGCGATCGCCCGCCCGACGCCCCAACAGGAAGCCGAGGACCTGGCCGCCCGCGCCAAAGCCGAGTTCAAGGCAGGCCAGTTCGAGCAGGCCGCCAAGGACTTCATGGCCGCGTACGGACGCACCAAGAAGGCGCCGCTCGTGTTCAACGCTGCGCGATCCTACGAGGAAGCCGGCAAGACGGGCGACGCTGCCGCGCTGTTCCGACTGTATTTGTCGATCAGCGACGACGCGGACGGGATGCGCGACGCCCAGGCACGGCTGGAGAGACTGGAGTCTGCGGGCAGGGCGAAGGCGGGTTCGGTCCCGGCTCCGGTCCCGGCGACGGGTTCGGGTTCGGGTGCGGGTTCGGGTGCGGGTTCGGGTTCGGGTTCGGCCCCGGTCCCGGCTCCGGTCCCGGCTCCGGTCCCGGCTCCGGCTCCGGCTCCGGCGACGGTCCCGGCTCCGGCTCCGGCTCCGGCGACGGGCTCGGGTTCGGGTTCGGGCTCGGGTTCGGGCTCGGGCTCGGGTTCGGCTCCCTCCCCCGTCCTCGCCCACTCCGAGCCCACCGCGA